>CAKZUS010000307.1 GCA_937921805.1 uncultured Granulosicoccaceae bacterium | reverse complement strand
GTGCGGGTCTTTCACGATTATCTCGATAAATCGGTACGCGAGCAGCGCAGTTGGCAAGACACCTTAGAAATGGAGCTGCAATATTCCGAACAACTGCCCTTTTTGTATATGGGGCGCTACATCCACTATATTGCCCGACGCAGATAATTACCAAATGGAAAGAAACCACGATATTTGAGAAGTCATCAGCAGTTTTTCGTTTAGCCTAGCAAACTGTCATTGACTGAAGAGACTGATCATGTCCTCACGCCACCGCGTCAACTGGGCTAGCCCCCGCGACAAGCTCGTCAACCGTACCAACTTGCAGCTCCCTCTTTCTACTGGGCTTCGGGGATTATTTGCTGGAAATACATTAGGCTCGCTGATTCAGTGGCTGTGCATCGCGGTGCTGACGACTCTATTGATTGTCATCACGCTCGCCGGTTATCGCATAATGACTGGGCAGGCGCTGTGGGAGAGCGCGCAGCAGCGCAATATCTTGCTCGAACAGATGACAGGCATCGAGCCCACTGGCGATACTGCCGAAGTGCTCGCCCATCTCGCGCGCTTGTCACAGCTCACCGGCAATACCGTTGATATTTTGCAAGCACTCGGGCAACCGTCCCAGCCGCTACGCTTAGCGGAGCCTATTGCGGAGCCGGTTATCAATGCCTTGCCATCACAGGACGCACCCTCCAATAGCGGCGGCGCAACCCGCATTTTCACTGTTGAAACCCCCGTCGCACAACCCGCGGTGCAAGCATCGGAAGCTCCTGCAACGTTTAGAGCCATGCCTGACACACCAGAGGCGACACCTACCGCACCGCAGAGCGCCAGCACAGAGCGCTTTATCGAGGTCTTGCCGGGAGACACGCTCTCGCAAATCTCGACCCGCGCCTATGGCACGGCACGCGCCTATACGCTCATACTCGAAGCGAATGCTGAACTACAAAACGACCCTAAACGCTTGCGCCCCGGACAGCAATTGCGAGTGCCGCCGCTGCCCGAGGATTTCATCAACCCCTAGTCTTCGACGTGGCGGTCGTGGTGCACCAGATCGCGCCCTTCAAACGCCGCCTCAAACGAGGCCAAGCGTTTGTACACCGACAGCAGCTCCACAATCGTGCTCCAGGAGTTGACCAAGAACTGGAACGAGTTCGACACTTGGTTAAACGCTGAGGCGATTTGCTGATAGATGCCCAGCGTAATTTTGCCCGCAGCAATGGTCGGAATCAGCAAAATGATATAGAAAATACTGTCTGACTGGAGGTAGAGGCCGCGCGCAATATTAAAGTACATGTAGTGCATATACAGACGGAAATAATTGCGCCGCACATTGTCAAACAGCTCCGCGAGCTGCATTGGCTGCGCCCGCGCGGCACTGTCTTCCCCGTAGACCAGCTCTTTGCGAAACGCCGCCTCGACGCGCTGGTTCTTAAACTCCAACCCTGGCAGCTTGATGCCCACCAGCGCGAGCAAACCCGTACCAAACACCGCCCAGACAATCGCCGCGGTCAACAAGGGAGCGGGAATCTCGCCGACAATCGGCAACTCGGTTACGTACTCCGAGAGCGACAACAGAATCGGCAAAAAAGCAAACAAGGTCATGATGGCGTCGATAAACGCCACCCCCAGCCCCTCGGTGATGCCAGCAAAGCGCATGGTGTCTTCTTGCACTCGCTGCGAGGCCCCTTCGATGTGGCGTACCTCGCTCCAGCGGCTGGTGTAGTAGTTGTTCATCGCTGTACGCCAGCGGAATACATAGTGGCTGACAAAAAAGCGGGTCAATACATAGACCACCATCCAGATCAAGGCAATTTGCGCAAAAATCAGTAGCTGAGCAAACAGCTCCCCGCTGTCAAAGCCCTCTCCTCCCAGGCCTTTTTGGACCAGATCAAAAAACGGCCGCCGCCAGTTATTCAAGGCTACCGACACCTGCACACTGAAATAAGTCGAGAATAGAATCAGTGCCGAGCCGACGATAGACCACCACTGCCAGCGATGCGGCGCAAAGAGCATCCAAGCGACGGCGAACAGCGCAAAGCAGCTCACCACATAGAGATAAAACCACTGAAAATCGGGGGTCGCAAAATGCCCCAGGCCGATCACCGGTGCCGCCTCAGGGTCAATCACTATGCCCAAAGCCCCCGCGACGGAGTCTCCGATGAGAAACCATCCGGCTACCGCCAGCGACGTCCACGCCAAGGCCGACAAGAAAAACCAACGCGGCGACGGGAAAAAAGACTTAAACACAGCACGCACCCTCGAAAACCTAAGATCTCCATGGAGTGTACTGTCGCTATGAAGTTTCAGGGCAGAAAAACGGTAAATCCGCATATACCACATCAATCTCGTCAGCCGTTGTACCCGCAGACTGCGATATCTTGGGCTGCCGTGTCTTACGCTACAGGGTATTTACAGTAGACCGGCGTTGTGAGCCAGCGCAGCCCAACATGGGCCAAAATTGGCCGACTTTGACACTCTCTTCACATGATGCTGTCTACAATACTTGATAATCTGTCTCAACAAAGCTTACCGTCTGCATGGCCATGCTGAAGACCTTCGCTCGACGCCTACTGGCGATCCTCCTGCCGCTCCTTGTTTTGGGCCTCGCCGCAGCGGGCGCGCACTATATTCTCAACAACAAGCCCGAGGCGCGCCGATTTGGCGGGCCGCCAGAGATGGCTACGGCAGTCGATGCGATCACACTAAAAAAGCGCGATTACGCCAGCTACGTCGAAGCCTTTGGCAATGTAGGCGCCAGCACACAAAGCCAGCTCAGCTCCCGCGTCAGCGGCAGTGTCATCGCCCATGCGCCAGCTTTGAGCGATAACGGCTTTTTTGAGCAAGGCGACGTGCTCGTGCGCCTAGAGCCTATCGACTATGAGCTATCGCTGCGGGCCGCTGAGGCCAGCCTCACCCAAGCCCGCGCGCAGTATGCCGAAGAGAAGGCCCGTGGCGAGGCCGCTGTGGCCGACTGGCAGCGCCTTGGTCGCGCGGGCAAACCTGGCGCACTAGCCCGACGCGCGCCCCAGTTGGCAACCGCCAACGCCTCAATCCGAGCCGCCCAAGCCCAGGTCGAGCGCGCCAAGCTCGACGTGGCGCGCACCGAAGTACTGGCCCCGTTTGCGGGGCGTGTGTTGCAGTCAGATATCGCCATAGGCCAGCTCGTCAGTCCTGGCGCGCCTTTGGCCCAGATTATCGGCATTGAAGCGCTAGACGTCCGGCTGCCGCTCAGTGCTGAACAATGGGCGCAACTCGATTGGCCAGAGCCGCGCTTGGGCGACACCGAGCCGCAGCGTCCCGTAGTACGACTCCAGTCTATGGACGGGCAGCGCGTCTACCCCGCGCTTTTAGTCAAAACTGATGGTCAGGTCGACCCTACGACTCGTCAGATCATCGCGGTCGCTCGCATCGACGCTCCCTATTCCCAAGCGGTACGCGCACCGAAAGTCGGCGAATTTATGCGCGCGCGCATCCAGGCGAGGCAGTATAGCGACGTGTGGGTGCTACCGCGCTCGGCGGTGCTACCCGATGACCGCGTTCCCGTGGTGCAGGCCCAGCACGTAGCCTATCGCGATGTCACCGTGGCCTGGAGCAATAGCGAGGACGTGATCATCACTGATGGCCTGCAAGACGACGATATCGTCATTCTCACTCCGCTGGGAGCCAGTGCCGAAGGCTTGGCGGTGCGCGCAACGATTGATGGTGTGGCACCTGCACCGCCAGAACGTCGTGGGCAGCGCCCTTCCGCTGACGCGATACCCGCGCAAGACGCCGCAGAGAGGCCAAGCTCATCTCCTCGCCCACAAGCCACTTCTGAGGCGCCTTCATCGTGAGCGAACACAGCACTAACACAGGCTGGATCGCCTGGTTCGCGCGCAACCACGTCGCCGCCAACCTGCTCATGATGGCGATCATCAGCAGCGGCGCCATTGCAGTCTCGCGCTTTATCCCGCTGGAGGTGTTCCCGTCCTTCACTCTGGAGTACATCAACGTTAGCGCCAGCTACCCCGGCGCGACCCCCAGCGAGATGGAAGAGGCCGTAACGGTACGCATTGAGCAGGCGCTGCAAGATCTCGAAGGGGTCAAAGAAATGCGCTCTCGCTCTGGCGAGGGCAACGCGGGGGTGACGATCACCCTCAGCCGTGGTTTCGATACCGAGGCTTTTATAGACCGGGCGCAACAGCGCCTCGACGACATCAACACCCTCCCCGAGGGCGTGACCATCGCGCCGCTCAGCCTGCCCGTGCGCACGCGCGAGGTCATCTCGGTAGCAATATACGGTCAGGTGAGCGAGCGCCAATTGCGTGAGCGCGCCGAGCAAGTGCGGGACGATTTGCTCGCCCTGGAGGACGTCACCCAAGTCAGTCTCACGGGAGTGCGCAACTACGAGCTCACCATTGAAGTCTCTGAGGCCCAGCTACGCCGCCACTCCCTGACGCTGGCGCAAATTGGCGATGCAATCCGCCGCGGCTCGACCGAGACCTCCGCTGGGACCCTGCGCGCCGGCAGTGGGCAAATATTGCTACGCACCCGTGGCCAAGCCTACAACGCTGATGACTACGGCAACATCCCCGTACTCAGCCGCAATGATGGCAGCCAGTTGCTGCTGCGAGATATCGCGACGCTGCGCG
>CAKZUS010000306.1 GCA_937921805.1 uncultured Granulosicoccaceae bacterium | reverse complement strand
CTGGGGGAGTACAGAATGGGATCAAACGGACCGCAAAACGTCCCCGAGGATTTGTTAAACAAAATTGGCTGCGTCGGGATGGGCAGGCCCGATTCTTTGGCATGATCCGAGTAATTCAGGCCAATACAATAAATATTGCGTGGCTGGGAGATAGGGGTGGTGATATGCGCCTTATCCAGATCCACGCGCGGCAGTGTGGCGAGATCTAGGCCTCCTAAGGCGTCCCACACGCCAGGAATAGTCTCTGGAGAAAAGTCGCTGACCACCGAGGATACGTCATAGGCCATGTCATCGCGCAGTATGCAGGGAATAGTGCGATTATCGAGTTGGGCACGTAGTAGTTTCATGGTAAATCCTTGTTTGTTGGCCTTTTATTGGCACTCAGGCACGGGCGTCAGGACCTTTTCGCCGCGCGAATGCAATAGTAAATTCTCTACGGCGAGCTGTCCCATCGCCGCACGCGTCTCTACCGTAGCGCTGCCAATATGTGGAGTCAGCACGGTGTTCGGGAGGTCAAGCAAGCGCTGGGGAACGTGGGGTTCTTGTTCAAATACATCCAATGCCGCCGCGCCTAGCCTGCCATCCTCTAAGGCCTCAATCATAGCGCCCTCATCGACCACTGAACCGCGCGCGACATTGATCAATAGCCCCTCGGGGCCGAGGGCTTCGATGACCTCGCGACTCACGAGATGCTGCGTGGCGGCACCACCGGGGGTGATGACAATCAGGATTTCGGCTTCTTTGGCCATCGCCACAAGATCAGCGAAATATTCAAATGGCAGGGCTTTGTCGCTGCGAGCGTGATAAAGCAGGCGCGGATCAAAGGGCGCGAGCTTTGCCGCGATCGCCTGCCCAATACGCCCCATGCCAACGATGCCAATAGTGCGCCCGTCGGCGCTGCGCGAGAGCGGGGCATTACCCTGCTCCTGCCAGCAAGCGCTGCGCACGTGGGTCTCATTGGCGCTCAGCTCGCGCAGGCTCGCGAGCATCAGCATTACGGCGGTGGTGGCTACCTCGGCGTTGAGCACATTAGGTGTGTGCGTCACCATGATGGATTTTTGTGCGGCATAAGCGGCGTCAATGGCGTCGTAGCCCACGCCATAGTTGCTAATTAGCGCCAGCTTTGGCATGGCATCCATGTACTCGCGTGCCAGCCCGTCGTGGCCATTGGTCAGCACATAGCGGCAGTTGTCGAGCACAGGGTCGTCTATGGCGACGTCGTGATGCAAGATAAAATGCTCGCTCAGTGCGGCGCGCATGCTGTCGGTAGTATCGCCGATGACAAATAGTGTTTCCATCAGCCTGCCCAGCCTCCGTCTATCACCTGCGCCTGCCCCGTGACGAAGGCGCTTTCGTCGCTGGCGAGATAGAGCGCCAGTGCGGCGATTTCTTCTGCGGTCCCAAAACGCCCCATCGGTTGGCGGGCGATAAAGGTCGTTTTGGCTTGATCATAATTGCCCGTAGCGTGTAAGCGCTCGTGCAAACTCGGCGTGTCGACCGTGCCGGGACAGATCGCATTGCAGCGAATGCCATCGGCCATATAGTCCACGGCTACGGATTTAGTGATGCCCAGAACAGCGGCCTTAGTCGTGCCATAGATAAAGCGATTAGGCGCACCGATGATTGACGACAACACGCTCGACATATTGATAATGCTGCCGCCGCCGCGCTCGATCATGCCGGGCAGTGTGGCGCGAATCATCCGAAACATCGCCTGCACATTAAGCGCAAAAGCCGCGTCCCAGTCGTCTTCTGTGGTCTCCAGCAGCGTGCCGCCGTGCACGACCCCAGCGCAGTTGAACAGTATATCGGGCTGCGCCCGCGCCACCCCAGCCGCAATGCTAGCGGGGTTGAGCACATCGAGAACCAATGTCTCTATGCGCTCGTGCCGCAAGGTCGCGAGCGCGTCGGCGTTGATATCGGTTGCGAACACCTTCGCCCCCTCGTTCGCCATCGCCAGCGCGCTGGCCCGACCAATACCCTGTCCCGCTGCGCTAATGAGCGCTGTTTTTCCCTGTAGCCGCATCGAAGAAAGTCCCCTGTTGACATATTGGCAGTCTAAAGGGCTAGCGAGTGACGTGTCGAGTTGAATTTGTTGTGGTGCTGTGGCGCGAGGGCAGTTGATGCCCTAGCGACCATAGAGCCACCGCTTAGTACCACGCAAGCCATGGCTAATGTCTGTTCCCGCTAAATACACGCACGGAATTAACAGCAGCGTAATGGCCGTGGCAAAGAGAATACCGAATCCTAGCGACACGGCCATGGGGATGAGAAACTGCGCTTGTGTGCTGGTTTCGAATAGCAGCGGCATCAGCCCCGCAAAAGTAGTCAGGCTGGTGAGGATGATGGCGCGGATGCGAGCTGTTCCGGCGCTGATGACCGATTCGAACAGGGCGACGCCGGCTAGGCGCTGGCGGTTGATGTAGTCAACCAGGACCAAGCTGTCATTGACTACAACACCGCTGAGGGCCAGGATGCCGAGCATGGACAAAATGCTCAGGTTCATTCCCATTAGCCAGTGCCCCCCGAGGGCGCCGATGGCCCCAAAGGGGATGACCGACATCACGACCAAGGGCTGCAAGTAGGAGCGAAAGGGGATCGCCAACAGAGCATAAATCGCAAATAGGGCGCCGATGAGGCCGGTCTGGAGCGAGCCAAACGAGTCGCGTTGCTCGCGTGCCTCGCCTTCTAGCGTGTAGCTGACGGGGCGCCCCGCAATGGTCTCGCTCAAAAAGGTATTGATCCCCCGCTTAATCGCCTCTAAGTCCGTGTTTTCTTTGTCGGCATCGGCCGTGATATTGAGAGTGCGGCGCTGATCAACGCGGTTGATTTGCGCGGGGCTTTGTGAAGCGCTGATGTCGGCTACGTCAGATAAGGCGACGGTGGTGCCGCTGCTGGTGCGAATGCGCAGCGCCCGGAGTTGTTCGAGTGATTGGCGCTCGGCACTGCGTAAGACCACATCGACTTCGTCTCGTCCGCGCTGGATTTGCTGCACGGTTTGACCAAAAAACGCCTGCCGTAGCTGTTGAGACAAATCGGCAGTGCGCAGCCCCAGGCTCTGGGCCTCGGGGCGCAGGCGCAATTCCAGCTCTTGTTTGCCCGCCGCCTCGGAGTCGCTGATATCAAATAGACCCTCATAATTACTCAGCTCGGCTTTGACCTGCTCGGCAATGTCGTTGAGCAGCTGGGGGTCATGGCTTTTGAGCTGCACGTCGATAGGGTCGCCGCCTCGGCCAAATTCCGCCCGAAACGACAAGGCCTCTGCACCAGGAATGGCGCCAATGGCGCGTCGCCACTGACTAATGAGGTCATTGTTTTCGATGTCGGTGCTGCGCTGTTCGGGGGGCAGTAGCTCCAAAATCACGCGCCCAAAGTGACTGCTATTGCTACCGCCCTGCGATCCGGAGGTGCTCAATATGGCACGCACGAGGCTTTGCTGTGTCTCTGGGTCGGTGTAGCGAGTCTGTAGCTCACGCGCTGCGTCGGCCATGCGCTGGACATAGGTATCGGTGACTTCAAACGGCGTGCCGACGGGCATGGTGAGGTTGGCGCGAATCGACTCTGAGGGCACGCGAGGAAAGAAGGTAAAGCGCATCCAGCCGCCCGCGACGATGGCGATGCACAAGGCCAGCATGCCCACAAATGTCGCGATGGTGGCATAGCGATGGCGCGTGCATAGGCGCAGCACGGGCTGGTATACGCGCAAGATGCCTCGCTCTAGGCCATCGGCGATGCGCTCTTGCACGCGTGCGAAGCCGCTGGTTGTGCCCTCACGGGCTTTGATGTACTTAAGATGAGCGGGCAAAATCAGCTTGGATTCGATCAGCGAAAACAGCAGTACCGGAATCACTATCAGCGGGATTTGCGAGAAAATTTGTCCGCGCGCGCCCTCTACTGTGAGCAGCGGCACAAAGGCGGCGACAGTGGTCAGTACACCAAAAGTGACGGGGGTGGAGACGCGTAGCGTGCCACTGACCGAAGCGTCGAGACCGGTGTGTCCCTTACGTAGTTGGGTATAGATGCTCTCGCCAGTGACAATGGCGTCGTCTACGACGATGCCGAGCACGACGATAAAGGCAAACATCGACACCACGTTGAGCGTGGTCCCCATCAGAGGCATCAGCGCCAAGCAGCCGAGGAACGAGATGGGCAGGCCCAGCGTGACCCAAAATGCGACCGCAGGGCGCAGGAAAATCGCTAGTAATAAAATCACCAGCGCAAAGCCTTGGGTGGCGTTATAGAGCAGGGTGTTGAGGCGAGACTTGACGACTTTGGATTGATCGCGCCAATAGCCTACTTGGATCGAATCCGGCGAGCGATAGGCCGCGACATAGGCTTTGACTTTATCGGCCACGTCGATGGCGCTCTGCGTGCCCACGCGGTTGACCTCCACCAGCGCTGCTGGCAGGCCATTGTAGGTATTGACCAATGGCTCTTCGTTGAAGCCATCGCGCAGCGTTGCGATATCTCGCAGCAACAACTGGCTGCCATCACTGCGACTGAGTACGGGGATGCTGCCGTAGTCGCTGGCGTTGTAGGCCTGACCACGGGTACGTAGCAATATTTGCCCGCTACCGGCGCGCAGGGTCCCAGCAGAGGTCTCGGTCGAGCCGCGCCGGATTGCATCGCCAATTTGCGCTAGCGTCAGGGAGTGACGGCGTAGCTGAGCCTCGGAGACCTCAATCGTGAGCTCGTAGTTGCGCACTCCAGTGAGGCTGACTTGGGTGACGTCCTCCAGGGCGAGCAGCTCGTCCCGCACTTGTTCGGCGCGTTCGCGCAGTTGGCGTTCGCTCACTTGGCCGTATATCGCGACCGAGATGACCTCGCGCGTGCGCACGGGCAGGCTGAGCGGCGCGATGGTCACGCCCTCGGGGAGGGTGTTGATGTCGTCGAGGCGCTG
>CAKZUS010000305.1 GCA_937921805.1 uncultured Granulosicoccaceae bacterium | reverse complement strand
AAGCCGCGTAGAAGCCACCGGTGATGTGCAGACCGACACTGTGGCCGCTGGTTTCTTCGATTTCTTTATAGAGATCAATCGTATAGCTTTGCAATCGGCTGATATTGGGATCGGAGCTAATAGTATGGATTTGTCCGGCTGCATGCCACGACGAACCAGACGTCAATTCGTCCCGCTCCAGCAGCACAACATCTTTCCAGCCGAATTTGGCCAAATGGAACAAAATTGAGCACCCAACGACGCCGCCGCCTATCACTACGACTTTTGCATGGGAGGGAAGCGCCGCAGCGCTGCGAGGGGAGGAATTGTGCACTGAGGGCATCACTGTTTACTCTTTAAATGTTCTCTTTTTGCGTCTTTTTGCGTTTCTTGCTTCGCTGCTTACAATGGTCAATCAAAGCGAGAAGTTGGGCAAGAATCTGGACAAAAATTGCAGGTCATTATCTTGCTATCAAGGCGAATCATGGCCTCGCTACCCCAAGCCTCGCGCAGGGCTTGTCCTCTTCTTACCGAGTACACGCTGCACCGAGTACTTGCCGCGCAAGTCCCACCTGGCCCGCAGCGCAGTCATTTTAATACCACGCATCGGGCAACTCCTGCTTGCGCCGCGTCACGTAATCCCGTAGCGCTTCGCGCATCGCAACGTCCATAGGCGGTGGTTCATACTGCGCCAGCAAGCTATTCCAGCGCTGGAAAGCCCGTTGACGGGTATCTTTGGAACCCTTTTCTTCCCAGCTTTCGACGTTTTCACTATCGCTTAATGCCGGTTCATAGAACGCCTTTTCGTAATGACGCATCGTATGGGCGCTGCCCAAAAAATGCCCGCCGGCTTCGACTTCGCTGTATGCATCTCTAGCAAAAGCCTCTTCGGAGGTATCCAAGCCTTGTCCTAGAATTTTTTGGTAGCTGCCCAAGCGATCGGCGTCCATAACCAGCTTCTCAAAGCCCGTACACAATCCGCCCTCAAGCCAGCCAGCGGCGTGCAAAATATAATTGCCGCCAGCCAGCATCGTCGAGTGCATCGAGTCAGCGCTTTCATACGCCGCCTGTGCATCCTCGATTTTGGACGCGGTTAGCGAGCCGCCGCAGCGCAGGGGCAAGCCCACTCGACGCGCCAATTGGCCTATTACGTAGTTCGACACCACTGGCTCGGGCATACCAAATGTCGGCGCGCCAGATTTGAGCGACATCGAAGACAGAAAATTACCCAGCACAAAGGGCGCACCCGGACGCAACAACTGCACATAGGCGCACACCACCATCGCTTCGGCCATCGCCTGTGCAATAGAGGCCGCTGTGGAGACCGGCCCCATCGCCCCCGAGAGAATAAACGGCACCACGACAAGCCCCTGCCCCCGGCTGGAGTACACGCGGGCGGCCTCGGTCACCACTTTGTCCACCAAGAGCGGCGAATTGGTGTTGACGTTGCCCATAATCACGCAGTGCTCCGCCATGACTGCTTTACCGAACACAATCTCGGCCATCTCTATACTGTCTTGGGCGCGGCTCATTTCTGTAATCGCCCCGAGGTGGGGCTTGTCGGACAGCGTCATGTGTGCGTACAACATATCCAAGTGACGCTTGCTCACTGGAATATCGCAAGGCTCACAGATCACCAAACCGCCGTGGTGGAGGCTGGGCAGCATCGCAGTGAGTCGAACGAGGTTTTCAAAGGCTTCGAAATCGCCATAGCGACGGCCCTTTTCGAGGTCGCGCACAAAAGGCGCGCCGTAAATGGGGGCAAAGACCTGATGCTCGCCGCCAATGGTGGCCGAACGCTCTCGATTGCGGGCCAACTGGGTGAACTCTCGCGGCGCTTGGGCGCACAGATGGCGAATCCAGTCCGCCGGCGCGCGCACCACCTCTCCCTCGACTCTGGCCCCCGCTTTTTTCCATAGAGCCAAGGCCGAAGGGTCATCACGAAAAGTGATGCCCACGTCTTGTACGATCCAGTCAACCTGGGCTTCGAGCGAGACGAGTTGGTCTTCTTCCAAGACATCAAAAAAAGGCAGCGTGCGCCGGATATGCGGCGATAGCGGTAGGCCTTGCTGCGCGTCGCGCGTGCGCCTTGATCTTTTCGTGCGTCGGGTCATCGCTGCTTCTCAGTCGCTGTTTTGGAGTCTCACGGCATCATCTTACAAAATGCAAAAACTCCTGTACACATAATGCTTGAGCGCGCTGTGGGCGGGAATCATTTGACCAGACGCTAGAGCAAACACAGCGTAATGGCCGCCTAAAAAAACTGGAAATCTGCCAGCCCTCTACTCCCGGTCTGGGCTAGAAAATAGGCCGGGCCATCAGCAGTGCATCTTCGGCGCCGCCGCGCTCGGACTGTGGATAGTAAGCGCGCCGACAACCGACTTCATGAAAGCCACAAGCGTCATACAAGCTAATCGCCGCCGCATTGGAGCGGCGCACCTCAAGAAACACGCTATCGAGCTGCTGGGCTTGGGCATACTCGGCCGCATGCCCTAGCAGGCGCCGCGCGAGGCCACGACGGCGCTGTTCGGGGTCGACAGCGATATTGAAAATCTGCAGTTCAAATGGACCTTGCTGCCAAATGATAAAGGCCAGTAGTTGCGCGTTATCGCGAAGCCCCCAGCACTGATATTGGCGCAGACAGTCGCGCAACACGGCATTGCTTGCTGGTAGCGGATGGGCGCGTTGCTCAAGGGTCTGCACTGCAGCCAAATCATCAAGGCCCAGTGAGATCATTGCCATGTGATCATCACTAAGCGTTGATCTGCGAGCGAAGCCAGCGCCAGTCTTCCCAGCTCGGTCCGCGCGCATCTGCACTTCGACGCACCAGCACAGGGTGGTAGCTCAAGCGCAGCGTGGTCTGATCCAGCTTCCAGCTCTGCTTGCGCAAATGATCCAGTGCCTGGCGCGGCAGAGTCTCGGGCAAGCTCGCGAGAACCATGCCCGAGGTACAGCCTTCCAATGCCGTGCGCAAGCTCGGGCCTTCGCCAGCGACCAGTAGCCGCACCGCCGCCAGTTCGAGTTCAATAGCCCCAAGCATGCGCTGCAATAGCGCCTGGTCGGCTTCGTTGAGTGGTGATTCGAGCAGTAGCGCTATGCTGCCCTGCCCGGGCTGTACACAATGCACCGGGAGCGAGGACAGGCTCGACGCCCATTGTGAACGCCGCAAACGGGCCCACGGCGTCGCAATGGTGAGATCACCAGCGTCTTGGATTTCCAAAACCGGCCGTACCGCCGTCGTACTAGTCGCATCACGCTTATCAGCCATATTTGGCGCGCTGGGCGAATACGCCGATACCGGTGCTGGGGCAGTAGTGACGGTTTTTTCGACAGGGATAATTGTGGGTGCGACTGGCGGAGAAGCTGTGGCGGGCTTAGGAGCAGGTTTTTGTTCGACCAGATTCTGCAGGCGCTTGGCCTCGGACGGCGCCGCAGCAGGCGAGGCAGTGGGTCGCACAGCAGCAGTTGAGCGAGTCAGAGAAGTCAATGCGGGAGCTTTGAGAGCTGCAGCCACTGGTGCAGCTTCTATTTCGGTAGGCTGAGCAGGCTGCAAAGCCGCATCCGCATGGGTGAGCCACAGCGTCAGGCCTAGCTCACTCAGAAGCTCTCCATGAACAATCTGTGGCACAGCGGCGGACCTAGCCGCGTACTATCGACGGCGCCAGCGGCGCAGCGACAAGACTGGGCCAGACAAGGCGTACACCGAAAAACAGAGAAACAATAACAGCGGCGGCTGCAACGACACCACGGCAAACCCAACGACAATCACAAAGGTCGCCACAAAGGGGACTTTGCGGGTGCCATCAAAGTCTTTAAAGCTGTAGTAAGCAAAGTTGCTCACCATCAGAAGGCCCGCAAAAATAGTCAGCAACAAGCTAGGAATCAGCAATTGCAGCGGGTCCCACTCAAACAGCGATGCACACCACACATAGGTGCTCAGTAGCATAGCCGCCGAAGGGCTGGGTAGGCCTTGAAAAAAGCGCTTGTCTGCTTTGCCGACCTGCACATTAAAGCGCGCGAGACGCAACCCTGCACAGGCCACAAAGACAAATGCCACAATCCAGCCAATCTGGCGCACCCCCGATCCGGGGGCGTACTGCAGTGACCAGAAGTACATCAACATCGCCGGCGCTACGCCAAAGCTGACCATATCGGCCATCGAGTCGTATTCGGCGCCAAAGCGTGTCGAGGTGTGCGTGAGGCGCGCTACCCGCCCATCTAGCCCGTCGAAGACCAACGCGACCAGTGTAGACAGAGCGGCAGTCTCAAAATGTCCCGCTTGGGCGGCAATCACCGCATACAAGCCCGCAAACAGCGCCGTAGTGGTGAGCATATTGGGGAGCAAATAGATCCCTCGCCCACGAGGTGGCACGTCTAGATCCTGTTCACTCCCCTGCTCATTCACTAGTTTTTGCTCTTATCAACCTTAGCGTTGGCAGAGATCCACGGCATCATGCTGCGCAGGCGCTCACCAACCACTTCGATCTCGTGTTCTTGGCCGATACGACGCAGAGCCTTCATGCGCGCCGCGCCGCTTTGGTTTTCGGTGATGAAGTCACGCGCAAAGGTGCCGTCTTGAATCTCGCGCAAAATGCGACGCATTTCGTTCTTGGTCTCGTCGGTGACGATGCGAGGACCCGTCTTGAAATCACCGTATTCAGCAGTATTTGAGATCGAGTAACGCATGTTGGCAATGCCGCCTTCGTACATCAGATCGACGATGAGCTTGAGCTCGTGCAAGCACTCAAAGT
>CAKZUS010000304.1 GCA_937921805.1 uncultured Granulosicoccaceae bacterium | reverse complement strand
AGCGTGCAAGCCTACGGTGCATCGCGTATCGCCGAGGCGGCAGTGCTGGCTGACATTGATGCGCTCAGAGTCGGTGGCACTCTGGAGACGGCCGACGATGAAGGCATTGATGAGCACGATATTTTACTGCTGCCCCAGTTGCACTCACTGCATGCACTGCATCGGTTACACAAGACCGAGCCAGGACCGGCCGCAGAGACGGCGACGGCTGGCTACTGGGTGATGGAGACGCCAAGCGAGTCTGCACTCGCCACAATCCGCACCGCCTCGCGACTTCCCGTACACGCCTACCTGCCCGAATGGGAGCCAGAACAGGCGCGCCACTGGCGTGAGCAGTTGGAAGGGATCTTGGTCGCCATCACGCCGGAGGCGCCGACTCAGCGCCAAGCGTTTCGCACAGTGTATGATTTGTGTCGAGACATCAGAACGAGTATCGGATGAGTTGGTTTGAAAAGCTGGTTCCGGCCAGCATTCGCATAGAAGGCGTTGGGCGCAGCGGTAGTGTGCCCGAGGGTGTGTGGTCCAAGTGTGAGCGCTGTAGCTCGGTCTTGTATCGCGCAGAACTAGAACGTTCGCTAGAGGTCTGCCCCAAGTGCGACCACCACATGCGCATCGCGGCGCGCAAGCGACTGGAGGCTTTGCTCGACGCCGAAGAGCAAGAAGAGATCGGCGCGTCTTTGGAGCCAGTCGATGTGCTCAAATTCAAAGACCAAAAGCGCTACCGAGATCGCCTCAGCGCCGCTGTCAAAGCCACGGGCGAGAGCGAGGCGATGGTGGTGCTCAGCGGAGCCATCGACTCCGTGCCCGCTGTCGTTGCAGCCTTTGATTTTCAGTTTATGGCAGGTTCGATGGGATCGGTGGTCGGCGAGCGTTTTTGTCGTGCGGTCGATAAAGCTCTGGAGCGCCAATGCGGGCTAGTGTGCTTTAGCACTTCCGGCGGTGCACGCATGCAAGAGTCACTCATTTCACTGATGCAAATGGCCAAAACCAGCGCCGCGTTAGGGCAGTTAGCAGCGGCAGGGCTACCCTATATCTCCGTGCTGACTCACCCCACAACCGGCGGCGTATCGGCCAGTTTGGCCATGCTTGGCGATGTGATTTTGGCCGAGCCTAAAGCGCAGATCGGCTTTGCGGGACGGCGCGTGATTGAGCAAACCGTACGCGAGACCCTGCCCGAGGACTTCCAGACGGCGGAGTTTTTGCTCCAGCACGGGAGCATCGACCAGATCGTCGATCGCCGCGATATGAAGGCGCGTCTGGCGGCCTTGCTCTCGCTATTGGGAACGCACACTGCCGGGCGCGCTGCATGAGTGAGGCGGCGCTAGCGACGTGGCTGGCGCGCCTAGAGACCCTGCACCCTCGCCCTATCGATTTGGGCCTAGAGCGCGTACGCAGCGTTGCTGAGCGCGCGGGCTGGTGCCCTCTCCCTTGCCCCGTGCTTATCGTGGGGGGCACCAATGGCAAAGGCTCGACCGTGACCTATGCCGAGTCGATTTTGCGTGCAGCAGGGTATCGCACGGGCGCTACCATTTCGCCGCACTTGTTGAGCTTCACAGAGCGAATTCGCATCGATGGGCAGGACGCATCGGCCGCACAAATCTGCGAAGCGTTTGCGCATATTGAAGCCGTGCGAGGCGATTGCTCGCTGACGTATTTCGAGTTTGGTGTCTTGGCGGCGGCGTATTGTTTTGTGCAAGCGCAGCTCGACGTGATCGTGCTGGAGGTCGGCCTTGGTGGGCGACTCGATGCGACGAATCTCTGGGATGCAGATGTGGCGGTGCTGACCAATGTGGCGCTCGATCATGCCGATTGGTTGGGCAGCACCCGCGAGGCTATCGGCCGAGAGAAAGTCGGCATTGCTCGCCCTGCTCGCCCGGCGGTGATAGCCGATCGCGCGCCTCCCGATACCGTCATCGAAGGGCTGCAAGCGATGGGCGCATCGTCGCAGTGGATAGCGCATGATTTTGGGTGGCGCGATGCCAACGAGGATACGTGGCAATACTTCGATGGCGAGACGTCCATGACGCTGCCTCGACCGCGCATGCCCGGAGACTGGCAGCTCGACAATGCCAGTGCGGCGATCACGGCAGTACGGCGCTTGCCTGCGCCTATTCATGTCTCTGAGCATCATATCGCCGAGGGAATCGGTTCCGCCTTTATCGCCGGTCGCCTAGAGTCGCTCTGGGTGGAGGGGGTAGAGTGTTGTTTTGACGTGGGGCACAACCCCGCTGCGGCGCAGGCTGGCGTGCAGACGCTACAGGCCCAGACATCGCGGCATGTGATCGCTGTTGCGGCGATTATGAGCGACAAAGATATCAGCGGCGTATTGGCCCACTGGTGTACGCGTGTAGATGAGTGGTTTGTCGGGGATTTGGCCTCGTTGCCACGGGCTTTGCCGAGCGCGGCGCTGGCAGACGCCATTACCGAGGCTTGCACAGCGGCGCAGCGCCCTGCAGCGCAGCATCAGTGCGCAAGCCTGCAGCAGGCTTTTAGTGCGGCACTCACGCAGGCTCAAGCTCTATCGGCCTACAGAGCGCCATTAGTGCTCGTGTTTGGCTCTTTTTATACCGTCGCTGCTGTGCGGAAGGCTATAATTGACGCTAACTTCAGCGTGGCGCAGTGACAATCGTGGAATCCAGTACGGGTCAACGTTTCCTTGGTTTAATCGTGCTCCTGGTGGTGTTAGTGGTTATTGTGCCACTGCTAGTGGAGCTGCAATTTGGCACGCCAGAGGTGGCTGACTACGAGACGGTGGAGATTGATTCGACGCCCGCTCCAGTGCTTGCCTCCAGCGAAAGCGACCGCCAAGCGGCGCGCAAAATCGAAATGCTCAACGAGATGCTGATGCTCCCCGGTGGAGATCGCCCGCTCGAGGACGAGGACATGACGGGCACGCCGCGTCCCACATCGCTACGTGTCTTGGATGCGCCCACACCATTGCCCTTGACTACGCTTGATGACGCTCAAGCCGCTTTGGTCCCCGCCCCCAAAGAGACAGCTGCTCAGTCTGATGTGAATACAGCCCCTGACGCAGAGTCGACTGCTGCGGCACCTGCCACATCGGCCCAAGACAAAAACAATGCGGACGTGGTGGCGGACTTGGCGCAAGCGCAGCGGACTCTCGATGCCGCGGCGCCTGCACCCGCTGCCTCTCAGCCTGAACCGACTGTTATTGAAGCCGTTGCCGAGAAGCCGCCGAAGCGCGTTGCCGCAGCGCCACGCGCCGTGCCTCGACCTGCTGCCAAAGCCCCTCCCAAAGCCGCGCAGTGGTGGGTACAGGTCGCGAGCTTTGGCTCGCGCGCGAGCGCCGAAGAGTATCAAAGCCGTCTAGCGGGTATGCAGCTGCCGCTGCGCGTGCACAGTGCAAGCGCGCAAGGGCGCCCCGTGTTTCGCGTGCAGATTGGCCCGTTTGACGAAGGCCGGGCGGTACAGGCCAAAGAGCGTCTGCGGGGGCGTTTTCTTATCGATGGCATCTTGGTTCAGCAATAATGCTCCCTGACTCTTGGCCGCTAGGCCTGCTCGATATAGGCATCTTGCTGTTCTGGCTGCGCGCCGCTTGGAAGGGGTACGAAAAGGGCTTAATTCACGAGTCCATTGATTTGCTGAAATGGGTGTTGGCCTTGTTTTTGGTCTGGCGCCACACCCTGACAGTGGCTGCGCGTTTAGAACCCTATTACAACGCCGATGAAACAGTGCGTATGCTGATCGCAGCGATACTGATCGTGGTCGGGGTGTTGTGTGTCGGATGGGCTGCGAAAACGGTATTGGGCTATTTTGTCTCGTACTCGCCGCTGCGACCTCTCGATCAAGGCTTTGGCGCGTTGCTCGGTTGGGCGCGCAGTAATTTGATTGTCTTTGCGGTGATCTCGGGTTTGAGCTTGACCGGTGCGACCCAGAGCGCAATATGGCAGCGCTCTGAGCTGGCGCCGCGTATTTTGCCTATGGCGCAGATGTGGCTGGCTTGGTATCCAGATGTATTGCGTGAGCAGCTCAACTTACCTTAGTTTTCGTCGCCTTTTAATTGTCCTCAGTTAAGGATTAAAGATTATGTGCGGAATCGTCGCGATGGTGGCCGAACAGCCCGTAAACGCAATGTTGTACGAAGCGCTCGGCGTGCTGCAGCACCGAGGCCAAGATTCCGCAGGAATCACCACCTGTGACGGCCATCGCCTGCACACGCGCAAGGCGCCTGGTTTGGTGCGAGATGTGTTTCGCGCCGAACACATGGAGCGCTTGGATGGTTGCCTGGGCATCGGTCATGCGCGCTACCCCACCGCGGGCAATGCCAATGAGAGCGCCGAAGCACAGCCGTTTTATGTCAACTCGCCCTATGGCATCGCTTTGGCGCACAATGGCAACCTGACCAATGCA
>CAKZUS010000303.1 GCA_937921805.1 uncultured Granulosicoccaceae bacterium | reverse complement strand
TCTGTCACTGTGGGCGTAAGGCGACGATGGTGCTGCGCCTCGATGGTGACGGCCGCGCGATTCATGATGGCGCACAAGTGGAGATCGGCGGTAACGAGCGCTATGTCTCGGTGTGCCGGCGTCACTTTATCGAAGCCTTAGAAACCCGTTCCTCGATACCGGAGTCCATCCATGTCTGATGCCTTAGAGCGTATGGCTGCCGCGTTAGAGCAGCTCTCGGCGGCAGCGGCCGACCCTTTTGCGGCCCTTGATACTCCCGACACTGTGGCGTGGCGTTGGGTGGCGCAGCGCTTAACACCTGTACAGCATACCTCGACGCTGCGCTTGGACGACTTGCTGGGCATCGACCGGCAAAAGCGTACTCTCGATACCAATACCCGCCAGTTTGTGCAGGGCTTACCGGCCAATAACGCCTTATTATGGGGCGCGCGGGGGACGGGGAAAAGTTCGCTGGTCAAGGCGCTGCTCAACGCCTATGCCGAACAGGGTTTGCGCGTCATAGAAGTCGATGCCGGCAGCTTGGTAGATTTACCACGCTTGGTCGATCCTCTGGCAGGGCGTGCGCAGCGCTATGTCTTATTTGTCGATGACTTGAGCTTTGCGCGCGATGATCCAGGCTACCGCGCCTTGAAAGCCGCATTAGACGGCTCCATCGCCGTCGCGCCCGATAATGTGCTGATATACGCCACCTCCAACCGGCGGCATTTATTGCCAGAGCAGCACGAGGATAATCTCGATACGCGCGTGAGTGCGGGCGAGCTGCACCATGGCGATACGGTGGAGGAGACTTTGTCGCTCTCAGAGCGCTTTGGAGTGTGGCTGGCTTTTCATCCCTTCAACCAGAACCAATACCTCGATGCCGTGCAACACTGGTTGGAGCAGTGGGGTGTGCCCTGGAGCGATACGGCGCGACGCGATGCCTTGGCTTGGGCACTGCGACGCGGTAACCGCAGCGGGCGTGTCGCGTGGCAGTTTGCCTGTGATCATGCGGGCCAGTGTGCCCTGAATGATCACTCAGCCTGACCTAGCGGGGAGGGGGCTAAGCCTCGCTAGGCGTCAGTGCTGTGATAGTCAGGGCATGGATCTCGCCGCTGGCGATAGAGCTATTGAGCACGGCGTAGACCGCTCGATGGCGCGCGACGGTGTTTTTGCCTTCAAAGGCTTCGCTGATAATCCGTACCGAAAACTTGCCTCCAGCACCGTCGAACTCAATCTCAGCAGCCGGAAAAGCGTCGCGCAGTGCGCCGAGGTAGGCATCCATAATGCAACTCACAAAAACCGTAGTGTAACGACATAAAAAAAGGCCCGCTTATGAGCGGGCCTACTTGGGGGTGAGAACTACTTCAGAAAGTAACAGTTCGCCCCTAAAGAATAGTCATACAGCACCGTGGCGCAAGAACATTACGACTGTATATGCCCTTGTATCAGGAACGAAGCATAATTTTCTTGATCAACAAGCACTGAAAATTAGCGCGGGTTCTCAAAAAAGACATACGACGTGGAGTAATCGCTGAATTCGAAATACACCTTCGCGTTTTCGTTGGGGCCAATTTCCCCATTGAGATCCTCGTCGAGAATTCCGTATCCAAAACGATAGGGACGGTCTACGCCGCCGCTAGTGGCTGCAGCGGTGGTGAGTTTATCAATCTGCATGAAGCGGCGAACGAGGGTGTTTCCGGCATAAATTTCGAGAACACCATCGGTCCCAGTCCAGTTTTGGACAGCGCGGCCAATGCGATTTTGTGTTTCTTGCGTACACGCGGTAACAGCTAAACAGAGGAGGCAAATCAGAGTGCGCGTCATAGTTGGTTCATCTTGGGTTGTAGATAGTACGGTCTGCGTATCGACATTATTAAAAAATGTGTCGCAGTGCGGGAAAAGTCACTGATGGTCAGTTTAACTATGAACCATTCGACAGTGTTATTCCATGCCAAAGTGGCACAATACGCCCGAACAACCGAAACCACTATATGGGCTTGGCAGTCGCCTCGCTACAAGGGTTGATTTCAGAGGACGAGAATATGACTATGAGTCGCCACTGTGCGCCGTACAGGCTGTTGACGACGGCGCTTTGTGCTGCCCTATCGATCACCGCCCACGCCGAGATTAACTTCGGCTCGCCTAGCGCAATATTTACCCAAGACCGAGAAACGTATGGAGGCATCGCTTGGGGTGATGTCAATGGGGATAATTACCCTGACCTCGCTATTGCTAAGCAATCGGGTGTAGAGATCTGGACGCAGAATCGTGCCGTCACATTCACTAGCTCCGATGAAATCCCCGCATCGCGCTTCCAGAAGAAGACTGCGCTGAACGTTGACAACGGTGTGCGCTCAGTGGTCTGGGGCGACTACAACGCTGATGGACGCCTCGACTTGGCCGCGGCAGGTCCCAGTAGATTGATCGTCTGGCAGCAAGACATCTCGGGGGTGTTGAATGAAGCCTATCGCTTTGATCTCAGTACCAGCACTGATGGCAATGGCCTCGGTGAGCAAGTGTCGAATACGGCGGTGGGTTATGACGACTTCCAGTATGGAGGTGAAGGCCTGGGTTGGATTGATCACGATAGCGATGGTGATATCGATCTCTTGCTGGACAAGGGCGGCGATGGCATCCGACTCTACGAAAACGTAAATGGCGTTTTTACCGAAAACACCTATGTCACGCTAGGCGGAACAGGAGCTTTGCGCGGGGTAGAAGACCTGCGCGGTGATAACGTTGCACTGGCGGACTTTGATGTCGACGGAGACGTTGATGCT
>CAKZUS010000302.1 GCA_937921805.1 uncultured Granulosicoccaceae bacterium | reverse complement strand
GCCCCCGCCACCTGCAGCATCCGCGCAGAGGGAGACATCAGGGCGCGCACTGTCGGGCGCACCACCATGACCAACAACAACAGCAGAAACACTCCAGCCAACACCTGTTTGATCAGCGGCAAAAACCAGCTTTGCTGCCATAGCGCCATATCGGGCAGTGGCTCGACGGTCTGCTCCAAGAAAGACTGATTGACCAGACTGATGGTGTCACCACGCGCCTCATCAAAGCCAATGCCTTCTTTGATCAGCCCCAAAAACTTGGCAATCTCCTCATCGCTATACGGCTCGCGTTTGACTTGTGGCGCAGCGGCGCCAGCTCCTTCTTCCGGCGCTGCGGCCTCTCCCTCGGCGGCGGCGGGTGCGGGTGCTGTGACCAGTTTTTCATCAATGACTACAGCGATAGCCAGGCGTTGAATCTCCCCTACCGCATTGCGGGTATAGCTGACGGTTTTGTCCACCTCAAAGTTTCTTGTCGAAGAGCGCGACTGTGTGGAGCTATCCGTGCCGACGGCAGACTCTTCTGCCGCCGCGGCAGTTTCCGCGTCGGTGGTGCCCGCCCCAGGCGGGCGATTACTCAAGGCACCCGGAATACCTACGGCGGCATTCAAGCCACTGGTCCCGTTTTCGGCCAACTGCTCGCTGCGTACGACCTGCGAAGCCGGATCATAGATTTCGCGCGACTGCTCTTCGCTGGTAAAGTCCAGCTTCGCGGTAATTTGCGCGCGCACCTTGCCAAAGCCCACTAACGGCTCCAGCAGTTTCACAATCCGATCGCTGTAGTTCTGCTCTAGGCGGCGGGTATAGTCAAATTGCTTCCCGCTTTGCCCTATTTCGCTCTGAGACTGCCCATCGCTGAGCAAGCGCCCCATTTGATCCACCACCGTGACTTGCGAGGCGTTGAGCTCCGGAATTGACGACGACACCAGGTGCACAATCGCCGATACCTGGGACTCTTCCAGCCTGCGCCCCGAGAACATGCTCAATACTACTGAGGCGGTAGGCTTAATACGTTGGCGTACAAAAATTGTGGACTTGGGCAACGCCAAGTGCACCCGCGCTGACTTCACATTGCGCACTTTCGCTATCGAACGCGCCAGCTCGTTTTCCAGTGCATGCCGATAGCGCGCGGTCTCAATAAACTGGCTTGTCGTAAGATCTTGCTCTTGATTGAGCATCTCCAAACCCACCGGTGCCGAACTATTGGGCAGACCTTCGGCCGCCAGCTGCATGCGCAATTGCTGCACCAGCGCTGCAGGCACCAGGATTTGCCCGGTAGCGATATCGAGCTTAAAGTCGGCGCCGCTGGCAGTCAGAGCACTCGCCACGCTGGAGGCATCTTGCTCACCGAGTTGCCCAAACAAGGGGGAATACGCCGGTTCTTGCGACCACAGCGCCACCGCCACCCCGACAGCGACCGCAGCGGCCAACGCAACCACCACCCCGACTTGACGCGCAATGGGGGCGTCGCGCCAGGGGACAGGCGTCGCGATAAGATCTGCAGTAGTCGGCGCAGCGTCTTGCGTTGGAGCAGCCATATTATGCGTTCCGTAGTGTCATTAGACGGGCATGTTCATCACTTCTTGGTAGGCGCTGAGCAGCTTATTGCGCACCTCTACCAAGGCTTGAAAAGACACGCTCGACTTTTGCGACTGGATCATCACATCCGCCAAACTGACATTGGGATCGCCTACTTCAAACGCACTAGCGAGGCGACGTGATTCGCTCTGGTTTTGTGCAACGCGGTCCATCTGCGCCTTCACATATCCAGCAAAAGCCCCTTGTCCGGCCACCGCTCCTTGCAGTGCATGGCCTCCCATGCGCATTTCCGCACTCGCTGCGCTGCGCATTTGCTCAAGCTGTCCCTGTAATAACAGCGGCGGTTTGGTAATCATGCTCATTGCTTCACTCGCCTTATGGTGTGCTGATCGGTGGGTTCGTACTCTCTGGAATCTCTATCCCTTGCTCACGCATACGTGCCAGCTTGTAGCGCAGCGTGCGCGGCGAGACACCGAGGCGCTCGCTTGCCAGCTTCCGACTGCCGCCAACGCTGCGCAGCATCTCCACAATCATTTGGATTTCGCGCGACTTCAGGTCCGAGTCCAGACTGGCCGTATCGTCACTCGGAGTCACTTCTGGCTCATGGCGTTCAAACAGCACATCGTGCGTTTCAATCAGCCGGCTTCGAGACAGCACCAGAGCGCGTTGCACCACGTTCTCTAGCTCGCGCACATTACCGGGCCAGTGGTACTCGTGCAGCCGCCGCATCGCCCCGTCGCTAAACTCGCGTATCAAAGCGCCACGCGGCGTGTGCTTGTCGAGCAGCAACTGCGCAATCGGGCGAATGTCGCCAGTGCGGTCCCGCAAAGCAGGCATATGCACAGGGAAGACGTTCAGGCGATAGTACAGATCCTCTCGAAACCGGCCTTCTTTGACCTCTTGGCGCAAGCTACGATTAGTGGTGGCCAGCAGCCGTACATCCAGTGCGATGGTGGTTTGCCCACCAATGCGCTCCACCTCTTTCTCTTGAATCACGCGCAGCAGCTTCGCTTGCAGACCCAGGTCCATCTCGGAGATTTCGTCGAGCAACAACGTCCCCCCCTGGGCCAGCTCAAACTTGCCGGGTGTGGTCTTGATAGCACCGGTGAATGCGCCTTTCTCATAGCCAAACAGCATCGCTTCGAGCATATTCTCAGGAATCGCCGCGCAGTTGATCGCCACAAACGGCTTGTCACTGCGCTGCGAGCTGGCGTGGATATAGCGCGCAATGACTTCCTTGCCTACTCCACTTTCGCCCGAGATCATGACCGTAGCGTCACTGGCTGCGACGCGGCGCGCCATTTTGGCCACCTCCAGCATGTGGGGGTCGTCGAACACATAGCCCTTGTTGACGCTGCCCGTGCGCAAAGACGCCACTTTATCAAGCAGATCTTGCGCCTCAAAAGGCTTGACCAAGTAGTCTGACGCTCCACTGCGCATCGCCTCAACAGCCTGATCTACCGAACCGAAGGCGGTCATAAGAATCACGGGCACATTCATCTGGGCATGCTGCACTGATGCCAACAGTGACAGTCCATCTTGCGGCTGCATATGGATGTCACTCAGCACTAAGTCCACATCGCCACTATCGCGGTAGAGGTGAGCCAAAGCGTCTGCAGCCGAAGCCGCTTTCACTGTCAGGTAGCCCTCTAGTTCTAAGGTGTCGCACAGCGCGTCGCGCATGCTCCGATCATCATCGACGACAAGCACCTTGGTAGGGGTTTGTGGTGGCTGATGATCATGTCGATTGGTCATCGATTGTTCCTTCTGTAATTTCGGGCAAAGACAAAATAAATCGGGCGCCTCCCAGCTCGGGAGACTCACTGACGGCAACGCTGCCTTGATGATTCGCGGCGACCGCCTGCACCACGGGCAGGCCCAGCCCCGTGCCATCCGCACGAGTCGTCATAAAAGGTTGGAATATTTGCTCGCGCTGCCCACACGGCACCCCTGCCCCGTTGTCGTCGACAACAAACAGCACCGCACCAGCACTAGAGAACGCGCGCAGAGCGATGCGTGGCGTATCGAGGCTGGCGTGCTCGAGGGCGTTGTTCAGCAAGTTGAGAATCACCGACTCCACCGCGCTACGACGAATGAGCAGGCGATGCTGAGGCACCGTGACCTCTAGCTGCAGGTCCGCTTCTCTGGCGCTGCAAATAGGCTCTAACGAATGCACCACGCGCTCAATAATGTGCTCGACAGTGACCCACTCTAACTCTCCGTGTACTCCGTAGGTAAAGCTGAGCATGTCTTGCACCATTTGCTCTACGCAATACAGGCGATCACTGATGCGCCGGGCCACTTTCTGTTGGCGTTTTTCGTCGATATTCCCACGCTGAAACTGACCTAAATACAGCAACGCCGCGGCGATAGGCGTGCGAACTTGGTGGGCCAATCGCGCCATCGTGGATCCCATCGACATCAGACGCGACTCCCGGTCGGCACGCTTTTGCATAGAGTGCGTTTCCGAGACATCCGTGAGCAAGACAATCTGGCCTTCGGCCTGACCCTCAGCGTGGTTGACCGGCGAAGTATCAATGGCGAGCACCTGCCCGCTGCGGCTGGCTAAATATCCATCAGCCAAGTGCTCGCTAAATTCACGCGCACGAATATCGCGCCACAGCTGACCCTTTAGCGGCGGCATCAGCCACTGCTGCGCGCAGCGATTCGCAAGAATCACACGACCACGCGAATCGAGGCTCAATACGGCTGCAGGCAGCGCGTCGAGCAATTGCGAAGGCGGTGGTGATGCGGTCGTGGCAGTAGGGGTAGATCTCACGGGCATTCTGCGATAAAGCGTTACTAAGGCTGTAGCAGGCTCTATGCCATGAGACAAAATCTTGCATAGTCAGTAGGTTAGGGTTTGCCGCCGCCAACAAGGCGACTACGCACCCCTCATTGACGCCAAAGGCTTGGCGCAATAAGAGCCATGGTTTTATATTAGCCGGCGTCTGAGAAATCCTCAGAGCGTTGAATATCGTATTTACGCATTTTCTCTACCAGAGTCGTGCGCCCAATGCGCAGCTGTTTGGCTGCATGCGCCACCACGCCCCCCACCTCGTCGAGGGCTTGCTGGATCAAGCTCACCTCGATAGTCGTCAGGTGCTGCTTGAGATCAATCCCTTCGCGCGGCAAACGCGGCTCGCTCAGTATCGCCAGATGCGGCTCGCCCGCCATCATCTCTTTGAGTGGTTCGAGTTTTTCATCGGTCATGTCTTCGCGTGCACCCGTGATGTTATGCGGTAAATCATTGACTTCGACATAGCCAAAAGGGTGCAATATCGACAGGCGCTCGATCACATTCGCAAGCTCGCGTACATTGCCGGGCCAACTGTAATTACACAAGCCCAGCACTGCGTCCGGTGAGAGGCGCACCGAACCACTTTTCTCATGCTCTAAGCGCGTGACCAGCTCTTTCACCAACACGGGCAAATCTTCGATCCGGTCACGCAAACGCGGCATTTCGATAGGAAACACATTCAAGCGGTAATACAAATCTTCGCGGAATGTGCCACGGTCGATCAAGTCTTCGAGGTTGCGGTGCGTAGCGGCGACTATGCGCACATTGGTTCTGATGCTTTTATTACTGCCCACGCGCTCAAACGAACGCTCTTGTAGCACCCGCAGTAGCTTGACTTGCATACTCAAAGGCATGTCGCCGATCTCATCGAGAAAGATCGTCCCGTCTTCCGCTAGCTCAAAGCGCCCTTGGCGCGCGGTGATAGCACCAGTAAAGGCGCCTTTCTCGTGTCCGAACAGCTCGCTTTCGAGCAGATCGCCAGGAATCGCACCGCAATTAATCGGAACAAACGGTTTTTCACGTCGCGTGGAGTGGTAGTGAATATTGCGCGCAACGACTTCTTTTCCAGTGCCCGACTCCCCCGTAATCAGCACCGTAGCCTCGGTATTCGCTACTTGCTCAATCATGCGACGCACCTGCCCAATGGGGCGGCTTTGCCCCACTAGACTGCGAAATAGCTCGATTGAACCCGGCGCTTTGCCTTTGTTCTTGCGGCTCGCTACCAGCACTTCGGCACGGTGCAAAAGGTTTTTGAGCACGGGATAGCGCACTTCACTGCGGATCGTTCCGAAAAATACATCAGAGATTTGTGCAAAGTCCGCATCACTAGGCTCATCTCCCGTCACCAGGAAGAACGGAGGCAGCAGCTCTTGGCGTCCTTGGCGGAACTTGCGCGAGCGCTTCACCACCCCGGAATGATTGAAACAAAATACGCCCAGCCAGTCGTTTAGGGTATCGTCCTCGTCAATATCGTCTAACGACGGCATGACTGTGGGCATGTAGTCGATAAACGACAACAGCTGCGCAAAGTGCTGCGCACTGCCGTTCTCGTCATCGACAAGCAGAAGCTGTTTGGATAATGAAGCGTGCGAAGTGGTCAAAGGATGCAGCTCGCTATGTTTGTTTCGAAATTTAAACGCTAAGAGTAGGCGCTGACCCTATGAAACGTCAAATTTTTGTCAAACAAAACACTTCCTAGCAAAAGGCTAGTGCTGCGAAGCGCAGTGCAAGTGGCTCATTTCAGAATACATTTTGCGTGCATGCCGCCCTTTTTGGTGCGCACCACGCTCTTGATAAAGACGCTCGGAGAGCGTCTGTGCACGCTGCTCGCCCCAGCGTAATTCGCTTTGTAGTAGCGAGGGATCCGACACCTGTGGCGCCCACTGCCGAACCCACTCGTCGCGCTCGGC
>CAKZUS010000301.1 GCA_937921805.1 uncultured Granulosicoccaceae bacterium | reverse complement strand
TTGTGATGGCGGGTGTGTTTGTGATGGAGGCGGTGTCGGTGATTTTGCAGGTTGCCTCGTTCCGACTTACCGGGCGCCGTATTTTTCGTATGGCGCCGCTGCACCATCACTTTGAGCTGAAGGGCTGGCCCGAGCCACGGGTGATTGTGCGGTTTTGGATCATCACGGTCATGTTGGTGCTGATCGGCCTGTCCACCTTGAAAATTCGCTAACTCCCACGACTCGATGAGACGATGACACACCCTACACTGCCACCTATTGATATCGCTGCAGGCCCCGAGTCGGGGCAGTGCTGTGTGGTCTATGGCGCTGGGCGCAGCGGGCAGTCAGCGGCGCGATGGCTGAGCGCGCGCGGTTTGAGTGTGCACGTACATGATGATGTACAAGTGCCCGAAGTCGCCCAGCAATGGGGAGGCTATAGCGAAGGAGAACCCTGCCTTGCTGTATTGCAGCGTGCGCATTGGGTCGTGGTCAGTCCTGGCGTGTCTACGGCGGCGTCGCATTTTGCTGATCACCACACACGCGGTAGCCTGCTGGGGGACGTCGAGCTTTTTGCACGCCATTGCCCAGCGCCTATTTTGGCAGTAACGGGGTCAAACGGAAAAAGCACCGTTGTCTCGATGTTGCATGCCTGCCTTGAGGCGCAAGGGGTGCGGGCGGTGCTGGCGGGTAATATTGGTGTGCCAGTATTGGATTTGCCGCTCGAAGGAGTGGAGGCTGTGGTGCTGGAACTGTCGTCGTTCCAGCTCGAACATTGCCCGAGTTTGCGCGCCCATAGTGCCTGCATTGTGAATTTGAGCGAAGACCATATGGACCGCTATGCGTGCTACGACGACTACGTCGCGGCAAAACAGCGCATATATCATGGCGCCCAATGGTGCCTGGGTTGGCAAGATGACCCCGCAACGTATCCGGCATCGGGGGCAACATCATCCACTACCTTGTTAGGTCAAGATAGCCGAGTACGCCTGCACTGTGAGCAAGGCGACAGCATGCTAGCGCTCGATGGTCAGCCGTGGCTGTCTGCCAAAATGCTGTCTGTGGCGGGGCAGCACAATCTATTGAACGCGGCTTTTGCGGCGGAAATGGCGCTGCACTGGGGTTGCGACGCTGCAACGATCGCTCAGGCCTTGCGGGCTTTTAGCGCACTACCGCATCGTTGCATTGCTGTGCGCGAGTGGCAAGGCATCAGCTTTGTGAACGATTCCAAGGGCACCAATGTTGGCTCGACGCTGGCTGCGATCAATGGCATGGGGCGCCGGGTCGTGCTGATTGCGGGAGGGGATGGGAAAGGGGCCGATTTTTCGCCACTCGGGCCTGCCTTGCGCGAGCACGGGCGCGCCGCGGTGTTGATCGGGCGCGATGCAGGGCTTATCGCTGCTGCGATTGCTGGCAGCGTGCCGGTGTACTTTGCCGATGCGCTGCACGATAGCGTGCAGTCTGCGTGCGCGCTGGCTGAGCCTGGCGATGTAGTGTTGTTGTCCCCTGCTTGTGCGAGCTGGGACATGTTCGAGAGCTATATCCAGCGCGGCAATGAGTTTGTCGCCTTGGTGGAGGCACTCGAATGAAAATGCGCATCGATTGGTTATTGTGCACGCTCACTTTCGGCATGCTGCTGTTGGGTTTGATCATGATGAGCTCGGCTAGCACGTCGGTTAGCGCCAAAATGTATGGCAGCGAAAGCGCGCTGCTACTGCGCCAGCTCGCTGCCATAGCCATGGGCTTGGCGGCCGCTTACTTGGTGTGGATCACGCCGCTTGCCACGCAACAGCGGTTCGCGCGGATCGCTGTATTTCTGGTCCCAGTGGCTTTGTCGCTCGTGTGGGTGCCTGGCTTGGGGGCAGAGGTTAATGGGGCCAATCGCTGGGTGCGCTTTGCCGGGCAGCAGTTTCAGGTCTCGGAGCTGGCAAAATTTGTTGTGGTGCTGTACATGGCAGATTTTTTGGCCCGCCGCCAATCCTCGCTGGCGCGCGATTTCCAGACTCTGATTCCGCCGCTGCTGTTAGTAGGGCTGATTTGTTGCTTGATTGTCCTCGAACCCGATTTTGGAACCACCGCCGTACTCGCCGCGACAGTGCTGGGAATGTGCTTTTTAGCTGGTGCGCATATGCGACCGTTTATTGTGATGCTGGTATTGGTGCTGGTGGCAGCAGCGTGGTTACTGCAGTCAGAGTCGTATCGCGTCGAGCGTTTGCTGAGCTTTCTCGATCCCTGGGACGACCCGTTTGATACAGATTTTCAGCTGAGTCAGTCATTGATTGCCATTGGTAGCGGCTCGCTGTGGGGAGTGGGTTTGGGCAATAGCGTGCAAAAATTGTTCTATCTGCCCGAGGCGCACACGGATTTTGTCTTTGCGGTTTTTGCCGAAGAGTTCGGTTTTTTGGGTGTGGTGGGCTTTGTCGTCTTGGTCAGTGCCTTTATTGGGCAAATCTGGCGCACGGCATACCGTGCTGAGCAAGCAGAGCTCGTGTTTGCGTCTTTGGCAAGCTATGGCATTGCGATGTGGTTTGCGCTGCAGGCGTTTATCAATGTGGGGGTCGCTCAAGGAGTGCTGCCTACCAAAGGCATTACTTTGCCTTTAGTCAGCTATGGCGGCTCAAGCATGCTCGTGGCGATAGTGTGTATGGGCTTTCTCATGCGGGTAGCGCACGAGACTTCTTTGGTATTAGACCCTGTGCGCCCAGGTCGCTCACGATGAAGGCGCCAGATTTGATCGTCGCGGCGGGAGGAACGGGCGGACACATCATGCCCGCACTGGCAGTGCTGGAGGCACTGCCGCCAGAGATGAGCGTGCAATGGTGGGGCGCCAAGGGGCGGATGGAAGAAACATTGGTGCCGCAGCATCAGGTGGCATTTCGTGGCTTTGCGATGAGCGGTGCGCGAGGCAAAGGCGTCTGGGGGCGGGTGGCTGCGCTAGCGCAAGCGGCTTGGACGGTGTGCCTGATGCTGCTGAGTCTGCTGCGCCATCGACCAAAGGTGATTCTCGGTATGGGAGGTTTTACTGCAGGGCCTGCGGGGGTTGCAGCATGGATCCTTC
>CAKZUS010000300.1 GCA_937921805.1 uncultured Granulosicoccaceae bacterium | reverse complement strand
GCAATAAAATAATTGCAATTTGCATTAATTTTGATATTTAATATAAATATAGAAATTTTATTTCAGCACTATGTCCCGCCCTATCTATCAACACCTGCTGCAGCGCCTCGTCACCGGCGAGTTCTCTCCTGGCCAGCGACTGCAGGCGGAGCTGCTGCGACACGAATACCAGGCCTCGGCCACGACACTGCGAGAGGTCTTGTTTCGCTTATCCACGCAAGGCTTGGTGGTTTTTTTGGAACAGCGCGGATTTCGGGTGCCTGAGCACAGTGACGCGCTACAGCACGATCTGACGCGCACTCGCATACTGCTTGAGTGTGAGGGTGCGCGCTGCTCTATCGAGCGCGGCGGTATCGCTTGGGAGGCCCGCTTGAGTGCCGCCCATCACGAGCTAAAACACATCGAGATGCGCGCTCGCACGCAGTGCGGGCAAGAGCTGCTAGCACTGTGGTCAGAAGCGGAGCTGAAGTTTCACCGAACCTTGATCGAAGCCTGCGATTCACCTGTCTTGTTGGCGCTGCACATGCAGGTGTATCTGCGCTTTCGTCAACAGCTCATCACCAAAGACAAAGAGTTCGCCTTTATCCCCGAGAACATCGAGCAGCACCAAGGCATTTTAGACGCCGTACTGCTGCGAGACAAAGCCTTGGTCTGTGAGCGCATCGTCGCTCATCTGTCTAGGAATCTAAGAGCCCAAGCCAAGGCTTGATGCGCACTAGCGCCCGCGAGACCCTGCACGCTGCGGCGCTCTAGAGCCACCGCTTCCGCCGCCGCCACTAGGGCGTCGACGGCGCGGCGCGCCGGGCTTGCCTGCTGCCGCACCGGAGCGGTTTGCGGGCCTGCCGCTAGAACGCCCTGAGGCGGATCGCGCAGCGGCGGGAGGACCTTTGGGCAATTTTTTGGGGTCAGTGGGCACGTCGTGAACGGGTTCAAACCCATCAACTAGCTCACGATCGAGCTTGGTCTTGATGAGCTTTTCGATATCAAACAACTGTTTGGCTTCATCTGCGCTCACCAGCGATACGGCCTTGCCACTGGCTCCAGCGCGGCCGGTGCGGCCGATGCGGTGCACATAATCCTCGGGAACATTGGGCAAATCGACGTTGACCACTTGCGGTAGCTTGTCGATATCGAGGCCTCTGGCGGCAATATCCGTCGCGACCAACACCCGGATCGACTTGTCTTTGAATCCGGCTAGAGCTTTGGTGCGCGCGCCTTGGCTTTTATTGCCGTGGATCGCGGCGGCGTTAATGTCCCAGTTCTCCAGCTGCGTCGCCAAACGGTTTGCGCCGTGTTTGGTACGCGAGAACACCAGCACTTGCTGCCACTCGTGGGTCACGATGAGGTGGCGCAGCAACGAGGGTTTTTGTTTCTTATCCACCGGATGCACCAACTGCTCAACGCGCTCAGCAGTCGAGTTCTTGGGCGTCACCGACAGCTCCACGGGGTTGCGCACAATCGTCGCAGCCAAGGTGCGAATCTCGCCAGAAAAGGTCGCCGAGAACATCAAGTTCTGGCGCTTCGTTGGCAACATTTTGAGCACTTTGCGAATATCGTGGATAAAGCCCATATCCAACATGCGATCCGCTTCGTCGAGCACCAACACGTCGATTTTGGACAAATCGATCGCGCGCCTTGCGGTCAGATCCAGCAAACGCCCTGGCGTCGCCACCAGAATATCGGTGCCCCGACGCAGCCCCATCATCTGCGGATTGATGCTCACCCCTCCAAACACTACCCGCGTGCTCAGCCTCAGGCCCTCACCATAGCGCTTGAAGCTATCGGCCACTTGGGCCGCCAGCTCACGAGTCGGCGTGAGCACCAGCGCGCGGGCGTATTGGCCCTGGGGGGCGGGAGTTTGACTCAAACGCTGCAAAATAGGCAGCGCAAAACCAGCAGTTTTTCCGGTGCCCGTTTGGGCTGCGGCCAACACATCGTTGCCAGCCAAGACCGCAGGAATCGCCTGTGCTTGGATGGGACTGGGTTGGGTGTAGCCTTCGCGTTCAACCGCGCTGACCAAGGGATCGATAAGACCTAGAGAAGAAAAGGGCATGCAATGCTCATGATGACCAGCACCAAACGCGGCGCCTAACCCACCATTTTATGACGGTTCGGGCTTTACATGTGTAATCATCGCCAGATTTGTGACGCCTCACACCCGCTGGGCACCCGCTGGGAAAGCCCTGCGCACGCCCTGCACCCGCACTTTGCCTCTTAACAAGTGCCTTCAGCACCGACCTGAGGTACCATCGGCGGCATGCTTGCATTTATTACCCGTCGGCTCCTGCAATCGCTTTTTGTCATGCTCGCAGTGAGCCTGATTGCCTTCGCACTGTTTCGCTTTGTCGGCGATCCGGTCGCGCAGATGGTCGGCCAAGAAACCTCGTTGGCAGACCAACAGCGCCTGCGCACCGAGCTTGGCCTTAACGACTCGGTGTTGGTGCAATACACCCGCTTTGTCAGCAATCTTGCCAGCGGCGATTTTGGCTACTCCTACCGCACCCGCCAAGCGGTCGGGGAGATGATTCTCGCGCGCCTTCCTGCGACCTTGGAGCTGGGCTTTGTGTCGCTTCTGATCTCGCTGGTCTTGGGCATTCCTGCCGGCATCTACACCGCCATCCAGCGCGGCGGCGCCTTGGCCAACACCATTTTGGTGACCACGCTCGTGGGCATCTCGATTCCGACCTTTGTGATCGGTATTTTCTTGATCTATTTCTTCGGGGTCTACCTGGGCTGGTTGCCGACCTTTGGGCGTGGCGGTACGGTCACGCTGGGCTGGTGGAGCACCAGCTTCCTGACGCTCGAAGGCTGGCGCGCCCTGCTCTTGCCCGCGCTCACTTTGGGGATCTACCAGCTCACTCTCACCATGCGGCTAGTGCGCGCAGAGATGCAAGACGTGCTCAAGACCGACTACATCAAATTCGCCACCGCGCGCGGCATCCGCTATCGCTCGCTGTACTTTCATCATGCGTTTCGCAATACCTTGGTTCCCGTCGTGACCATCATTGGCTTGCAGCTTGGCGGCATTATCGCCTTCTCGATTGTCACCGAATCGGTGTTTCAGTGGCCTGGGATGGGCTTGTTGTTTCTTGATTCCATTCGCTATGTCGATATTCCGGTGATGTCGGTGTATTTGGTGCTCATTGCGCTGATTTTTGTCGTGATCAACCTCGTTGTTGATCTGCTTTATGTGCTGATTGACCCGCGCATTCGCGTGGCGAACAGCGCCGCCACGGGAGAGCGCTAATGCGAGCCTACTTTGCTCGACTCGCGCGCGAGAATGCGCTCTGGCATG
>CAKZUS010000299.1 GCA_937921805.1 uncultured Granulosicoccaceae bacterium | reverse complement strand
GCAGGATTCATGAACAACTCCATCGGCGCGCCGATTTGTTCAATCCTGCCATCGTTCATCACCACGATGCGGTCCGCCAGCGTCATCGCCTCCACTTGATCGTGGGTGACATAGATCGACGTCACACCCAGGCGGTTGTGTAAGCGCTTGATCTCTGCGCGCATCTGCGTGCGCAATTTGGCGTCGAGATTCGACAGCGGCTCGTCAAAGAGAAACACCTTGGGGTGGCGCACAATAGCGCGCCCCATCGCCACGCGCTGACGCTGGCCGCCGGATAGGTCTGCCGGACGGCGATCAAGGTATTCGGTCAGACCGAGCGTCTCAGCCACCTCGGCAATAGTCTTCGCGACTTGCGCTTCGGGCATGCGACGAATACGCAGACCAAAGGCCATATTGTCCGCGACATTGAGGTGCGGGTAGAGCGCATAGTTTTGAAAAACCATCGCTACATCGCGGTCTTTGGGGGCTACGCGGTTCACGACTCGCCCGTCGATACTGATAGATCCGCCCGAGATTTCCTCTAGGCCTGCGATCATGCGCAGCGTCGTGGACTTGCCACAGCCAGAAGGCCCGACCAACACCACGAACTCACGCTCAGCGACCTTCAGATCGATCCCATGCACGACCTCAATCGCCGCATAGCGCTTGTAAATGCTCTCTAGCGTGACCTCTGCCACCCGATCTCCTGGTGCCCCACAACCGAGGCGTAAATAAACGACAAGAGCAATTAGTATACTAGTATGAACTATGAAGCAAGGTTTTCTTTCCAACGAAAGCTCGCAAGAGAGCGAAATCCATGAAAATATCGACCATACGCATCACGCCTATCGCCGTCCCTGATATGCCGCTGTTGAACACCAAAGGGGTGCACGGCTCGCACTTTTTGCGCTCGATCATTGAGGTCGAATGCGATGACGGAAGCATCGGGCTGAGCGAGACCTATGGGGCCATCAAAACGCTCGATGGACTCAGGCGTGCCGCCCCGCAGCTAATTGGCATGGACCCTTTTGCACTGAATGCTCTGCGCGCGCGCATCGAAGCGGCCCTGCCCGACGCTGGCGGCATTAATCACAAAACCATGCTGACGCAGCACCAGGTCGTAGACGTGGTGTACTCGGCCTATGAGATTGCGTTCTTAGATCTTATCGGGCATGCCACCGGGCGTCCCCTGTGCGATCTGCTCGGTGGAGCGGTGCGAGACACCGTGCAGTTCGCCGCGTATCTGTTTTTTAAATTTGCCAAACCCAGCGACCAGTTCGGGCCGGACCTCTTTGGCGAGGTCATGTCCACCGAGAGCTTACTGAACCAGGCCGAGACCTTCGTCGAGCGCCACGGCTTTCAGTCGATCAAGCTCAAGGGCGGCGTGCTACCACCCGATACCGAAATCGAGACCATGCTGGCGCTGCGCGAGCGATTTCCTGAGCACCCCTTGCGTATCGACCCGATGGGAGCGTGGCGAGTACCGACAGCACAACGCGTATGCGATGCCTTGCAGGGCACCTTGGAGTATCTAGAAGACCCGGTTCGAGGCATGGAGGCCATGGCGGAGTTATCGGCAATGACTGATATCCCTCTGTCCACCAACCTCGTAGTCGTCGAGTTCGAGCAGGTGCTAGAGGCGTTTAAGCACGACGCGGTACAGATCATCCTCTCAGATCATCACTATTGGCGCGGCGCAACGGGGGCGCGTCACTTGGGGGAGATGTGCCGGGCGGCAGGCATGGGGGTGTCGATGCATTCCAACACACATTTGGGCATCAGTCTGGCCGCGATGACGCACGTGGCTGCCGCCACCCCCACGCTGACTTTCGACTGCGACACCCACTACCCCTGGACCCATCACGATGTGATTCAAGGCGGCAAATGGACTTTTCATCAAGGTGCCGTAGCCGTGCCCACCACCCCAGGCTTAGGCGTCTCGCTAGATCGTGACGCGCTGGGCGAACTGCATGACTACTATCTGCAGCAATCGAGTACCGATCGCAATGACACCCAAGAAATCAAGCGCTACATTCCCGACTATGTGCGCCAAGTGCCGCGCTGGTAAGGGCAACATGTCAGTGTATGCCACGCCTCAATATGGCCCACTGTGGGTACAACATGCTATCGCGCGGCTCTCAGGCACACTAGAATGGGGGGTTATCTGCGCTAATAATCGAGTGAGGACATGGCACAAATTCTGAGCCTTAGCGAGCGCCGCACTAGCGCGGACGACGTCTATGACTATCTCCATGGGCAGATCAGCACGCTCAAGCTGCTGCCCGGCACCCGCATTTCCGAGGGAGAGGTGGCGCGCCAGTTCGATCTTTCGCGCCAGCCCGTGCGCGAGGCGTTTATCCGTCTGGCCAATCACGAGCTGCTTCTGGTTCGCCCACAAAAAGCGACCATTGTGCGGCGCTTTTCTAGCGAAAAAATCCAGCGCGCGCGTTTTATTCGCTTTGCTATCGAATGCGAAGTGCTGCGCCGAGCCTGCCGCACTCCGCTGGGGCGCCATAAAGCCCGCTTGCAGCGCAGTCTTACCGCCCAAGAGAAGGCCATTCGAGACGGCGACATCGATCGTTTTCATGCCCTGGATTATGAGTTCCACAAAGCCCTTTGCAGCGCCGCCCAAAGCGAATTCGTCTTTGAGAGCATCGCGAGCAACAAGGCGCAACTAGACCGCCTCTGCCTGCTCAGCCTCGCCGAGCGCGCCACCATGGAAGAGCTATTCCAAGACCACGAACAACTGTTCGCCGGTTTGCTGGCCCAAGACGAGGACGCCGTGATCGCCGTAATCAGCCACCATCTGGCGCGTTTGGACGATGTGGTCACCAGTATTCGCGCATCGCACGCCGATTACTTTGAGGACTAATACTCTCTAAGCCCCAGATAGCGCGGTGCCATCGACCGTATCTGTTAGTATCCGACCTCTCTAATCGCGCCATAGGTCAGCCCCATGCCCCGCACGACGACTTTTGCTCTGTTCTATCTCGCGGTGTTCTTGCAAGCTGGGGCCTATGGGCTGACATTTATGCTGCCGCGCCTGTTCGACACTTTTGGGGCCAACGAGGTGGTCGTCGGTGTCATGCTGTTCGTCACGGCGGTCTCGACTCTCGCGACGGTCTACTACTCGGGGCATTTGTCGGACCGCTTCGGACGCATGCCGATGCTGAGCTTTGCCTGCGTCGCCATCGCGGCGGCTTTAGCGGCTTATGCGGCGGCGGCCTCCGTAGGCATCCTATTGTTCGCCGCGAGTGCCTTACTGGGTTTTGGTTGGGGCCTGACCTATGGCCTTGCGCCCATCGTCCTCACCCGCCTGGTGCGCCCCGATCAACGCGTGCGCTACTTCGCGATGCTATCGATTGGGGTCATGGCCGGATTTGGCCTGTCTCCCGTGCTCGCCTCCGTGCTCGAAAACACCGGCTTTTCGATCCATGATGCGTTCTCCATCACCGCCGCGCTGTGCCTGATCTCAGCGGTGTTGTTCTGGTGCCTTACAGAGTCGGTGCGCGCCCACGCTCTGAACACCGGTCCCGAGGCACGCTCACGCTTGTCGCTCGATGCGCTAGCCCGTGTTTTTGCCTCACCGGCGCGACTGCCGGTGACGATGGTCTGCATTGGTGCCAGTGTGTTTGCCGGTATGAACAACTTCCAGACTGTTTTTGCTGACGAGCGCAGTTTGCGCTATGCCGATTATTTTTTGATCTACACCGTCACGGTGGTGCTGTTTCGCATCGTGCTGGCGCGCTTCAAAGGCGGCAGCAACCCCTACCTCACCATCGCGCTCTTGCAGTACGTTATGTGCGGCTCGGTGCTGTGGTTTATGGGTATCGGCAACAGTACGGCGCTGTACTGGGGAGTGGCGTTTTTGTTTGGCATTGGGTATGGCGTGTCCTACCCCATACTTGCGGCGATGGCGGCCAGCGACGCCGAAGAACCATTGCTCGCTCAGACCCTGCAACTGTTTGCACTCACCTACTTCATCGGTATTTTTGGCTTCCCGCTGATCGCCGGTTGGCTGATCGTAGAAATGGGGTCAATGGCCCTACTCGCCCTCACTGCTACTCTGGCCGCCATAGAGGCCACCATGGCATTACGACGCGCCAGACGCGTGGCAAAGACTTCACAAACCTCGCCTTGACGTCTCGTTTTTGTTTTTGTTTTTTATTTCACTTAGAGAAACTCGTCGGTTTTTCCAGCTCAAAAATCGAGTCGCTCAGGTGTTCGATGTTTTTCGATAGCAGCGCCTGCGCATCGTACACACCACGGTTGTAGAAATACGCGCCCACCTCGGTGGCGAAGAAATCAATCAGAAATTCGGCATCAAAGTTCCCGATCTCCCGGTCCATCTCCTCGCGGAAATACGTTTTGACTTTGTCCACAATCTCCGCTTTTTCCGCCTTGGAGAACTTCACTTCGCTCATCGCGCTCTGCTTGCTGGTGGTTTCGTAGTACCGTTTATACCCTACTAGGACCCGCCCAGATAGAGTACAGACTATGCGCAAAATCGCCCTTATCAC
>CAKZUS010000298.1 GCA_937921805.1 uncultured Granulosicoccaceae bacterium | reverse complement strand
CTACGACCATGGAGCAAGCGGCATTAAGCCTGCAAATGCTCAGCTGGAGCAAAGAGTACGCGGGCTTAGAGCGCGCCTTGTTAGCGCGTTTTTTCTCCAGAGGCGCCTATAGCGCCCAAGAGCATCGCCTCAGCATTGAGTTGGCAGCCAAGCAGCAGACTTATCTTGAAGCAAGCGCGGCGATTGCCCAAAAAGCAGATCTGCTAGAGCGTGTACACGGCGCTCAGGAGCACAAAGAGGTGCTGGCGTTTCGCGCATTAATTCAGACGCCCAACACCGTTTCAGCACAATTTCTCAGCACAGACCCCGCCGCATGGTTTGCGGTGTCTACCCAAAGAATCGAGCTGCTCAAAGCACTAGAGCACGAGCTTAGCAACGAGCTGGTTCACATCGCTGAGGCCGCGCGGGCACACTCGCAACAGGCTCTGCAGCTCGGGGCGATTGCATTAGTGCTGTGCTCTAGCATTGCCGCGATGTTGTGCATTATTGTCACCACGCGCACCGCGAGGCGCCTGCATGCGGTCGAGCAAGTCACGCACAACATCAACAAAGGCCAGTACAACACCACTATTAGCGACTCGGGTACAGACGAAATGGGTGCGCTGCTCAACACGCTGCGCGATTTGCAGAGGCGTTTGAACATCAGCGCCCAGGCGATGGATAGTGCCTCGTCGAATATCATGATTATCGACAGCAATCTCACCATCACCTACATGAACACGGCGATGCGCGAAACACTGCGGCTGGCGGAAAACGATATTCGCACGATCTTGCCGCACTTCAACTCCGAAAAGCTGATGGGCGAGTGCATTGATGTCTTCCACACTGATCCCTCGCATCAGCGCGCAATGCTCACGGGCATGACCCGCACAGTAGAGGTCAATCTGCACTGGGGCACGCGCTCTATGCATCTACAAATGGCGCCGCTGATTGGCAGCGAAGAGAGGCATATTGGCTATGTCGCCGAGTGGGTGGATCGCACCGAAGAGGTGGCGATTGAGCAGGAGATCAACGACATTGTGGCCGCCGCCAAAATTGGCCAACTCGATCGACGCATCACTGTCGAGGGCAGAACCGGCTTCTTCGGACAGCTTGGGGGGCAAGTCAATGCCTTGCTATCGACCAACCAGCAAGTCATTGGCGATCTGAACGAAGTATTGGGCGGCATGGCCGAAGGCAGGCTGTCGCGACGCATCACCAACGACTATCAAGGGGAGTTTGGTCGACTCAAAAATGCGACCAATCAAACGCTAGACCAGCTCGAACAGGTGATCAAAAACATCAACCAATCTTCCATTGCGGTGTGCAACTTTACGCAGCAACTTGCGGTGGATTGCATCAATCTCAGCGCACGCGCCGAGTCGCAAGCCTCAGAGCTGCAAACCACCAGTTCGAGCATGGAGCAGATCACCTGTGCGGTGACGATGAATGCGGAGAATGCCAATAACGCCAAAGAACTCTCCGCCGAGGCCTCTGAACAGGCCCAGCACGGCGGTGAAATGGTGAGGAAAACCATCGCTTCGATGCGCAATATTTCTATGTCGAGTGAGCAGATTGTCGAGATCATCGGTGTCATCGACGACATTGCCTTCCAAACCAATCTCTTGGCACTCAATGCCGCAGTAGAGGCCGCCCGAGCGGGGGATCATGGCAAAGGCTTCGCCGTCGTGGCCTCGGAAGTGCGCAATCTCTCGCAGCGCAGCTCTCAATCAGCACAAGAGATCAAAGAGCTGATTAACACGAGTGTTGCTCTAGTCAAAGAGGGCACCGATCTGGCAAACGAGTCGGGCACGACGCTTGAGGCCATCGTCGAATCGGTCAGCCAGGTCAGCGAGTTGATCGAAGAGATCGCCCACAGTGCGCAAGAACAAAGCATCGGTGTCAGTGAGATCAACCGGGCAGTGAGCAAGATTGATGCGGCCACGCAGCAGAGCGCGATCTTAGTGGATAAGACAACCAAATCCAGCCAAACCATCGGCAAGCAGTCGCAGGAGATGCTGGAGCGCATCAACTTTTTTGAGGTCGGTGGCGGCACCATCAACGCACCGCAGCGCGGCACCGAGGTTTCTGAGTGGTATGCGTTTTCTGATTTACCCGAGCAGTCGCTTGCAGAATTGCCCACAAGCCACAGCATCCAGTCGCCGCAAAACCCTATGGCAAAACAACTGATAGAGCAACTTGATGCGGGCATTGCCTCGCACAGTGCTTGGACGATGCGATTGCGCAATGCCATAGCCAGCGGCAGAGTTGATGGGGATATTGAAACGATTCGCGCAGGCAACCGCTGCGACTTTGGGCAGTGGCTCGGCGCTTTGCCACAGACAGCCCAACAAGGTCAGCATTATTACCGCGCTGTGCGTCTGCACAATGACTTCCACCAACACGCAGCGCGCGTAGCCGAGTTGGCGCTAGCGGGGCAGACCGCGCAGGCAGAGAAAATGATCGAAGTCAGCGGTGACTACACACAAACCTCTACCCAGCTCATCCAGTGCCTGCTCGCGTGGAAAAACGAGCTCTCTTCGTAGGGCTTGTCTTCGTAGGCTGACTCGACAGGGGAAAACGATCTGGGTATATTTATATTGAACGTTCAATCAATATAAAACCTTATGCCCAAGATAGGAATGCAGCAACTGCGGCGTCAGCAACTGATTGATGCCACCTTTGCTGCCGTGCACGAGCACGGGCTAGCCGACACCACCATCGCGCGCATCAGCCGTCGCGCTGGGGTTTCGGGGGGAATCATCGCGCATTATTTTGGCGACAAAGATGCCCTACTCGAAGCGACCATGCGGCACCTGCTGGGTCAACTCGCCACTGCCACACGCGAACGCCGCACCGACAAGGCCTCGCCACAGACACGACTGCGCGCCATTGTCGAGGGCAATTTTGCCCCAGCCCAGACTCATACCCACGCCACCCGCACCTGGCTCTCGTTTTGGGCGCAGGCCCAGCACCACCCGGCACTGGCGCGGTTGCAGTTGATTAACCACCGCCGCTTGCACTCCAATCTCTGTCATGCCCTACGCGCGCTGCTCCCTGCCGCACAGGCGCTGCGCTGTGCCGAGACCACTGCCGCACTGATCGACGGCTTGTGGCTACGCGGTGCGCTCAGTCCTGGGGGCATCAACGCTGCGCACGCCAGTGCCCTGGTGTGCGACTACCTGCAATCTCAAATTGGTCCCCTGGAGTAAGCCCTATGTCGTATGACGTCATCATCGTAGGAGCCGGATCTGCGGGCTGTGTGCTCGCCCATCGCCTCAGCGCTGATCCAGCCTGCAAGGTTCTTCTTGTCGAAGCCGGTGGCCGCGCTCCGTGGTGGGATTTTCGGGTGCATATGCCCAGCGCTTTAGCTTGGCCGCTACAGGGCAGACGCTACAACTGGTGGTACGACAGCGCCCCGGAGCCGCATCTCAACGGCCGACGCATTTATCACCCTCGTGGAAAAGCCCTTGGCGGGTCGAGCTGTATCAATGGCATGATCTACATCCGTGGCAATGCGATGGACTACCAACGCTGGGCGCAAGACGACCCCGCATTGTCGCAGTGGGACTACGCGCATGTGCTGCCGTACTTTAAGCGCGCCGAAACCCGTATCCAGGGCGGAGACGATTTTCGCGGCCACGACGGGCCGCTACACGTCTCGACCGGCGCCTGCAAAGGCCCCTTGTTCGATGCGTTTTTTCAGGCCACACAGCAAGCCGGATTCGCCCACACCGATGATGTGAATGGCTACCGCCAAGAGGGCTTTGGCCCCTTTGATCGCACCGTGGATCAGGGCGTGCGTTGGAGCACTGATCGCGGCTATTTGCGCCCCATTGAAAACCGTAACAACCTCACTGTCTTATCGCACACGATGGTGCAAAAGCTGATCTTCGACGGAACCCGCGTTACGGGCATCGAGACCCATCGCGGGCGCTATAGCGGCGGCGAAGTGATTCTCAGCGGCGGGGCTTTTGCGTCTCCACAATTGCTACAGCTCTCAGGAATCGGCCCAGCATCGACGCTCGAACCCGCTGGGGTGAGCGTGCGCCACGAGCTGCCCGGGGTCGGCGAAAATCTACAAGACCATCTCGAAGTGTATGTGCAACAAGCCGCCACCCAGCCCGTGACACTGCACTATGCGCTGCGCCCCTGGAACCAACTGCGCATTGGGCTGCAGTGGTATCTCGCGCGTACAGGCGAGGGCGCGAGTAACCAGTTCGAAGCCGGTGGCTTTACTCGCAGCAACGACGCCGAAGCCTATCCCAACTTGCAGTATCATTTTTTGCCCCTAGCCGTGCGCTACGACGGCACCGCACCCAAATCGGGCGAGGGCTTTCAACTGCACGTCGGGCCGATGTATTCCGAGAGCCGTGGGCATGTGCGCATTCATCGTCAAGACGTGGGCGCGCATCCCGAGATTGTGTTTAATTATCTCTCCACCGAGTCAGATCGACGCGAGTGGCTCGAAGCCCTACGCCAAGCGCGGCATATCCTCTCGCAAGACGCACTGGCACCGATTCGTGGCGACGAGCTGGCCCCCGGTATCGAGGTGCAAAGCGACGAGCAACTGCTGGACTTTGTACGCCGCGAAGGCGAGAGCGCCTACCACCCCTGCGGCACGTGTCGCATGGGCAGTGGCGAGGATGCCGTCGTCGATAGCGAGCTGCGCGTGCACGGTCTACAGGGCTTGCGCGTGGCCGATGCCTCGGTGTTTCCGCGTATTCCCAATGGCAATCTCAATGCACCGACGATTATGCTGGCCGAAAAAGCAGCCGATCTGATCGCCGGTCACACGCTTTTGGCGCCTTCAGACGCCAAGTGGTATCGGGTAGAATAAGCGGCTCTCTGCTCACCACTTTAGGCGCCCAGTTTGGACTTACTACTCCCCTTGCTGGGCATTGTCGCCCCCGTCTTTTTAGTGATTGGGGCGGGGCACCTCGCCGCGCGCAGCCGCTACCTCAGTGCTCCCGCTGCCGACGCCTTGATGCTCTTTGGTCAGGGCATAGCCATTCCCGTGCTGCTGTTCAGCCATGTCCTGCGCTTAGATCTCAGCGCCGCTTACGATCCGGGCATGATGTGGGCCTTCTACCTCGCGGCGGCAACCTGCTTTATCGGCTCGGCGCTGATGGCGCGCTACGTCTTTCAGCGCCGCCCTGGGGAATCTGTCGCGATTGGCTTTTGTGCACTGTTCTCCAACTCGGTGCTGCTGGGCTTGGCGATTATGGAACGCGCCTTTGGCAGCGAAGCGCTGAGCTACAACTTCGCCATCATCTCCATCCACGCGCCGTTTTGCTACACCCTCGGGATTATCGTCATGGAGCTGGCGCGCGCTGACGGCCGCCCGCTG
>CAKZUS010000297.1 GCA_937921805.1 uncultured Granulosicoccaceae bacterium | reverse complement strand
GTGCATGGGCATAGTCAAACAAGGGTGACGCTGAGCGATTGAGCAAGGTGTAGCGGTTGTGGCTAATCAACGCATCAAAGGGATAGGCCCGCACAATCGGTTCCATAATATCCAAGCGCCCCATCGCGAGGCCAACGGCGCTACAGAGGCCCTCTTCTTTGAGCCGAAACATCGCATCAATTGCCCCGCCTTCTGCCGTGATTTCACCCAGATCACGACAGTGCTCGGGATCGTGCAGATGCAGTAACGGAATGTGGTCTAAGTTTAGCAAACGCAAGCTCGCCTCTAGCGACTCGCACACCCTTGCCGCATCCATGCGGCCCGTTTCCGCATCACGATCGAGCTTGGTAGAGAGCACAAAGCCCTCCGGCAGGCCCCCTCGCTCGGCAATGACTTGGCCGATGCGCTGCTCGCTACGCCCTGCGCCGTAATTGCGCGAGGTGTCCAGAAAATTCACCGGGCCATCAAACACGGCGTGAATAGTCGCCCGCGCCTGCTCCTCGTCGACAGCAATGCCATAGGTGTCGGGCATATCGCCTAATGGCGCCGCGCCAAAGCACAGTGCAGGAACGCTCAGAGAGGTTTGACCAAGGGGACGTTGAGAACAAGGCATCGCTGAAGAATCCAGATATATCAGCCCCTAACCATACTGCTTTGGGCCGCTTTCGGGGGAAAAGCGGTCTTGCCAGTGTCATCGTCTGTGCCATCTTCAGTGCCATCGCTGCCACTTCGCTGCTACAGTCGAAATTTTGCACAAACGAGAGAACACACGATGCAGAGCGCAGCAGTCATTGGCTTGGGGGACATGGGAAGCGGCCTGGCCAAGAATTTAATCCAGCACGGCTTCCGCACCTATGGCTTAGACCTCAGTGAGGCGCGGATGCAGGCCTTCGTCGATAGGGGCGGCCAGGCTTGTGCCTCGGTGGCGGAGCTGGGGCGCTGCGCGCAAGCGGTGTTTGTGATGGTGATGAATGGGGACCAAGCAAAGTCTGTGATACTGGGCGAAGCGGGATTGGTGTCGCATATGCACCCGGGCAGCACGGTATTGCTGACCGCGACGATTACACCCCGCGAGGCCCGCGAGATTGGCGCAGCCATGGCCGATTCGGGCATTCACCTGATCGACAGCCCTGTCTCGGGCGGTTTTCCGGGCGCTCAGGGCGGCACGCTCACGCTTATGGCCGCCGCCCCCGAGGAGGTCATGGCGCAAAACCGCGAGGTCATGCAAGCCGTATCGGGTACGATTCATCATGTCGGCACCGCACCAGGAGAGGGTCAAGTCGTGAAGGCCTGCCTGCAATCGCTGATTGGCTCAATTTTTTCAGCGACCTTCGAAGCCTCCGCGCTGGCCGCCAAAGCGGGAGTCAGTGGGCAGGTGCTTCTAGATGTGTTCTCCAGCTCTAGCGCGGGCTGCGGCGTGGTAAAGACCTCGCTAGAGAACATTATCGACCGCCAGTTCAGCGGCACTGGCAGCCATATCGCGACCATGCACAAAGACCTGACGATTTCGCTCAATATGGCCGAAGAACTGGGCGTGCCGCTGCACACGGCCTCTACTGCCATGCAGCTCTTTCATGCAGGTAAAACCAAGCACCCCGACGGGGACAACTGGGTCGTGACACGCATCATCGAAGACATTGTAGGCGCGGAGCTACACCGCTAGGAGACAACCATGAAACTAGGAGTTATTGCCGACGGGATTAGTCGCGATTTGGCGCATAGCCTGCGCGTTATGGAGGAGTTTGCGCTGGAGTACGTGGAGCTGCAGTTCGTAGGCGACACCGAAGTGGGCGACCATAGCGCCCGCGATATTGCCAACATCAAGGCCTTGCTGCAGGAGCACAACAAGCCCGTATCGTGCTTATCTCGACATGTGTTTGCGGGCTTGAACAGCGCCAATAGGGCCGGCGATGCCGCCCACAGCCAGCATATGGAGGCGCTCAAGCGGGTGATTGACATGGCGCATACGCTGAGTTCTCTCAATACCTCAGCCAATGCCTCGGCGAGTACGCCCTTGGTGCGGATTATGACGCCCAAAAAAGAGCAAATTTTATGGGGCTATCACGGCGCTGAGAAATGGAACGTGGCCCACGGGGCCTGGGAGGCGATGCTGCCGCTCATTGCCCCAGCCGTTGAGCTGGCACGCGCAGAGGGCGTACAGCTAGTCGTCGAGACGGGCAATGGAACAATGGTCAATTCCTGCTACACGGGCCGCAAGCTCATTGATGATCTCGACGCCAAGGGAACTCTATTTGTGCTGTGGGACCCTGCCAACAACTGCTGGTGCCACGAACGCGCCTACCCTGATGGCTACGAGACGCTGCGCGACGGCTACCTTGGGCATATCCACATCAAAGACGTTCAGGTCGATACGCCCCGCGCCACACTGGAGATACGCCGCCTGGGCGAAGGGCAGCTCGCGTCGCAGTTCGCGCCTCTAGCCGAGGCGCTACGCCATGACGGCTACGCGGGCGTGATCTCTTTCGAGAGCGTCTATCACCCTGGCAATGGGGACTTTGAGGCAGGATTTCGCCAGTGCATTGACCACTTTAAAGCTCTGTTCGCTTAAAGTCAGTCGCCGCTATGGCGCGCCCTCTTCGGCCATCGCTTCTAGCTCACGCGCGATGGCCGGGTGCTGCAGGCTGTGCTCAAATATCATCGCGACACAGACTACGAGTTCTCGCTGGGAGAAATCCCGCCCACCCGCTCCTGCATCCGTAGGCAGCATATAGACTCCATTGCCCCCTGACGGCGCGGCGCAGAGCCACGCAACACAGCGCGGCTCGACACGGCTCTGTACCCAATGCTGCGCCCGCATTTTTTGGCGCAAAGACGTACAGAGTTCGGGTGACCCCAGCAGCACGGCATCGGCTTGCACAGCGAGGCTCGCGTTGCTGCTGGTCTCGATGTGCAGCCCGTGGCGCTGCGCCACCGTGTGCAGTAGTTGTTGCGCGGCAGCTAGCTCGGGCGCGATCACAACGAGATAGGCACTGCACGCGGCCATAATAGACATTTTGTCTCCCAACAACGCAGCGCCCTCTTGCACAGTGCCAAACCCTGTTGCAGCATAGCGCGACTCGGGCGCTGCTGCGCATTGATTTGGGTCAATGATTCATGCGATGGTAGGGCGCATTACCGATTCTCAGAGCCTTCTAGCTATGCACTATATTGGCGTTGACCTCGGCACCTCTAGCCTGAAGTGTCTGTTGATTGATGACGCGCAACACATCATTGCCCAAGCCAGCACGCCGCTGAGCGTATCGCGGCCACATCCCGGATGGAGCGAACAAGACCCCGGCAGTTGGATCACGGCGCTAGAGCACACGCTCTTGGCTCTTAAAACTAGCCATGCGCGCGAATTCGCCCAGACCAAGGCGCTGTCATTCTCCGGCCACATGCATGGCGCTACCGTGCTGGACGCCAGCGGCTCGCCGCTGCGGCCTTGTATCTTGTGGAACGATGTCCGCTCGGCCCATGAGGCGGCACAACTCGATGCATTGCCAGAGTTTCGCGCTCAGTCGGCCAATATTGTCTTCCCCGGCTTTACCGCCCCCAAGCTCCAGTGGATGCGCGAGCACGAGCCGGAGATATTCTCCAAAATCCACAAAGTCTTACTGCCCAAAGACTATCTGCGCTATGTGCTCAGTGGCGACTATGTCGCGGACCTCTCTGACGCCGCTGGCACCGCTTGGCTCAACGTCGAGCACCGCTGTTGGAGCGAGACGCTGCTGAGTCATACGGGCTTGTCGATAGATCAGATGCCGGTATTGGCCGAAGGCTGCGATGCGGTATCGCGTATGAGTGCGTTGTGGAGCGACAAGCTTGGCTTCGATACGCCGCCGATATTGGGCGCGGGCGCTGGCGACAACGCCGCCTCGGCCATCGCGCTCGGTACAGTCAGCGATGGCGCGGCCTTTGTCTCGCTGGGCACCTCGGGCGTAGTATTCGCCGCGAATGATGGATATCGCCCGCAGCCTGACAGTGCGGTGCACACTTTCTGCCACGCCCTGCCCGATCGCTGGCATCAGATGGGGGTGATTCTCAGTGCAACGGACTGCCTGAACTGGTTCAGCAACTTATGCGGGCAAGCAGTGCCGGACCTGCTGCAGGCCAGCCAAGGCGCGCAGCTGACTGCGCATTCGCCGTTCTTCTTGCCGTATCTCTCTGGCGAGCGCACCCCGCACAATCTCGCCCGCGCGATGGGGGGCTTTATGGGGCTCAGCCACCAACACGGCGCCCCAGAGATGGGCTACGCGGTATTAGAGGGGGTCGCCTTTGCGCTGCGAGACAATCTCGCGGCCTTGCAATCGACGGGGACTCGCATTGATGCCTTATTGGCAGTGGGCGGCGGCGCGCGCTCGGCGCATTGGCTGCAGTTGTTGGCCAATGTGCTCGACACCCCAATTGAAACCGGCTCCGATGCGCAGCATGGTGCGGCGATGGGGGCGGCGCGCTTAGCGATTTTGGCCCACGGCGAGCAGCGCATCGACGAGGTCTGTACCGCGCCGCCTCGCTCGCAGCGCTACATCCCTCAGCCCTCTGCGCTACACGACGAGCGCTATGCGCAGTTTCGTGCTCTGTTCCCGGCGACTCTCAGTGCCTTGTCATAGTTCACCGCTCGCCGCTCATGGCGCCATAGCTTTGCTATAGCCATATCAACCTATATTGCAGCGGCCAGCAGATCAGCTGGCCGCCCACATACTAGCCTTCCAAGCCGTTCAGAATCTGTATAGCGCTTTGGTAGCCAGGCACTTTGACGCCGTTGTCAAAGATCATCATCGGCGTGCCTCGCAGCCCGACCTCGCGGGCCAAGCGCATATGCTCGTCGATGGGGTTCTCGCAGCGATTCGGCTCCACTGTTCCGCCTGTTTTTGCCGTATGAATCGCCTCCACGCGATCCTCTGCGCACCAGACACTCACCAAGTCGTGATAAGGCTTGGTATCGGGTCCAGCGCGTGGATACAGCAGATAGCGCACCGTCACGCCTTCGCTTTGCAAGTAGGGAATCTCTTCGTGTAGCTTGCGGCAATAGGGGCAGGTGTGATCAGTAAAGACCCAGATCGTGCGCCCCGCGCTGGCGGCGTTGTCGTCGCCTTCGAAGTTGATCGTTTGCTCTTCAGGGACCTTTTTTAGCAGCGCTAAAGCCATCTCCCCTAGGCGATTTTGTGTCAAATTGTCGCCCGTCTCGATATCGATCATGTCGCCGTCGTAAATGATATAGCGCGCATCGGCGCTGATATACAAAATACGCCCCCCCGAGACGATCTCCACCACACTGGGAATCGGCGTCGTGCGGATATCATCAATCTGCACGTGCGGCATCGCCTCAGCGAGCTTTTGGCGCAGGTGCGCAATCGGGTCATCTTCGGCCCAGGCATTCACCACTGCCACGAAGGCAAATAGGCCAAGAAATAGTCGTTTCATCAAGCTGCTCCGCAAGAAAACGCGTCCCCTATAAGCTGTAAAGAGGGACACTAAGCGTAGGAAAAATCTGTATGTCGTCGATCAAGCAGGATGGAGACCAGCAACATTCACACCGTGGCGAAGACCCAGCCACTGAACCAGTCACTGACCCAGTCACTGACCCAGTCACCGCGATGGCAATATACCAATTAGCGAACTCTGAGTGCCAAGGTAAGCAGAAGTTCCTATACCTGGCGCCAGTCTGGGCAGCTCTCGTCGCCTGATAGACTAGAGGCTTCGACGCACCGCGCCCGCATTTTATGTCTGAGCTTCCTCTCGCCTTCTTTCTTGTTGCCGGTTTTGCCGTCATGGCTACGGGCATCTCGAAGTCGGGTTTTGCCGGAGGCTTAGGTGTCATGGCAGTGCCACTGATGTCGCTCTATATCACACCGCAACTCGCCCTCGCGATTCAGACCCCTGTGCTGATTCTTATCGATATCGCAAACTGCTGGAAGTACAACAAGTGCTGGTCGCGCGAAACGGTCATGGCACTCGTGCCGGGGGCGCTATTGGGCCTAATCTGTGGGGCGATGGTCTTTCAGTGGATCCCCCCCGATGCACTCAAGGCTGGTATCGGACTCATGGCCCTTGCGCTCGCGGCGCGGTATTTTCTACGCCGCTCCGCCGCGGCTGCTTCCCATTGGCCCCGGCCGCTGGTGTTCGGCGCGGGGTTTGTGAGCGGTTTTGCCGGTATTATTGCCCACGCTGGCGGCCCCGCAATGAAAGGCTACTTGCTGAGCCGCAACCTAAAAAAATCTGCCCTGGTTGGCACCAATAGCGTGTTTTTTTTGCTGATGAACATCAGCAAAGGCATCATCTACGCGTCGCTGGGACAATTTAGCTATGAAAGCGCCCAGATTAGCCTGCTGATGCTGCCGTTCTTAGCGCTGGGAGTGTGGCTCGGATTTCGTCTACACGCCCTCATCAGCCAGCAAACGTTTATGCGCATCGCCTATTCGCTACTGGGTTTCGCGGGACTGCGCCTACTGTGGGAGGCCGGCCACAGCATGATATCTCTCTGAATACATCTCACTCACTGCGGCCTGGCCTTAGGCAATCTGACCCTGGGTAATCTAACCCTGGATAATCTAGCGCTAGCGGCGCTAGTCCATGGCTTCCAGCTCATCAATCATGGCAGAGATCATCGACAACCCCTTGTCCCAGAACTGAGGGTCTGAGGCATCCAGCCCAAACGGTGCGAGCAGTTCTTTGTGGTGCTTGGAGCCACCAGCGCGCAGTAAGTCGAAGTAGCGATCCTGAAACCCTTCGGGGCTTTCCTCGTACACGGCGTATAAGGCATTCACTAAGCCATCGCCAAACGCATAGGCGTACACATAAAACGGCGAGTGCACAAAGTGCGGCACATAAGCCCAATACGTTTCATAGCCCTCCATAAACTCAAAAGCAGGCCCTAGGCTCTCGCCCTGTACCGACATCCAGATCGCATTGATATCCTCTGGTGTGAGTTCGCCCCCTTTGCGGGCCTCGTGGACTTTGCATTCAAAGTCGTAGAACGCAATTTGGCGCACCACGGTATTGATCATGTCTTCGACTTTATTCGCCAACAGCACCTTGCGCTGCGCAGGGGTCTGCGCTGCGTCCAGCATCTTGCGAAAAGTCAGCATCTCGCCGAACACCGATGCCGTCTCGGCCAGAGTCAACGGCGTCGAGGACAACAGCTCGCCCTGCTCTGCCGCCAACACTTGGTGCACACCATGCCCCAGTTCGTGGGCCAGAGTCATCACATCCCGAGGCTTACCCAGGTAATTGAGCATCACGTAGGGGTGCGCATCTGTCACCGTGGGGTGAGAAAACGCTCCGGGGGCTTTGCCGGGCTTGACCGCTGCATCAATCCAGCCTTTGTCAAAAAAGGGCGCCGCTAGCTCCGCCATGCGCGGGTCGAATCCCGCATAGGCTTCCAACACGGTGCTGCGTGCCTCGTCCCAGTGCACAACGCGGTTGTCCTCCAGTGGCAATGGCGCATTGCGATCCCACACCTGTAGGGCGTCTAGGCCCAGCCATTGGCGCTTGAGCTCATAGTAGCGATGGCTGAGCTTTGGATAGGCGGCCACCACCGCGTCACGCAGCGCTTGGACCACTTCTGGTTCGACTTGATTGGCAAGATGGCGCCCTGCTTGCGGCGAAGGCATGCCGCGCCAGCGGTCTTGGATTTCTTTCTCTTTGGCCTGGGTATTGTGAACCCGCGCCAGTGTTTTGAGCTGGGTATTGAGCACGCGTGCCAGCTCGCGCGCAGCGGCTTCGCGCTGACTCCGGTCGGGATCGGTGAAGAGGTTCAGCACTCCCTCAAGGCCCAGTGTCTCGCCCTGTACGGTGAAGCTCAGCGACGCCATCGTCTCGTCGAACAGGCGCTCCCAGGCATCGCCAACCACCCCTAGATCATGGAGAAACTTCTCCATCTCGTCGCTCAGCTGGTAGGGGCGCATGGCCCGAATACGCGCAAAAATGGGACGGTAGCGCGCCAAATCGGTATTTTGTGATAGCAGAGCATCCAGGTGCGCATCGTCGAGGCGATTGAGCTCCAAGCTGAAGAACACCAGCGCAGTGGTCGAGTCAGTGACGTGCTCTTGCACGTCGGACATAAATTTTGCGCGCTGCCCATCTGTTGTGAGCTGGTAGTAACGCAGCCCCGCAAAAGACAGCAAACGCCCTACAATCAGATCGATACGCTCATTGCGTTGCACGCATTCCAACAAGCCCTGCGCGTCTAGCGAGGCAAGCTTGCCCTCATAGTCCGCTGCGAAGGCTGTGCACGCACTGCGCAATTGCTGCAGGTCAGCTTGCAGCTCGGGTGCCTCTGGCGAGGAATAGAGGTCGCTCAAATCCCATGCGGGCAGAGCACCGTATACAGTATTGTCATAAACAGGCATGAAGAGTGTCCTTATTGCGCGGGCCTTTACCCCAAGAATTTTATGTCAAGTCACTATTATTCGGCGGACAAAACTGCGAATATTTACGCAGCAGCTTGGCACTTTTCTCTGCCCCCACTCGCTATCTTCGCTTGGGCCGCTCTATGATGCGCGCCACCCCTATTCATTCTAACTACCGACACAGCATGCATTCGCTTCGACAATTCTTTATCGGCATCGTTTGTCTTGGGGTACAACTGGGTTGCGCCAGTACACCGAGCACCCCCAAAAACCCCTCTCTCGCACCGGAACTTAGCCGAGATACGACCTATAGCTGGGCCAGCCAAGTACAACGCGCGCACGCCAATTCACAGAGCGAGGCTGCGCAGGACACGATGCTCATTTTGGCGTTCTCGGGCGGGGGTACGCGGGCGGCGGCACTCTCCTACGGCGTGCTCAAAGCCTTGCGCGACACGGCGATTCCTAGCCCACAGTCAGACACCCCCTCGAACCTGCTCGATTCGGTAAACGTGATCAGCGCCGTCTCGGGCGGCAGCTTTACGGCGGCGTACTATGCCTTGCATGGCGAGGAGATTTTTGCGCATTACGAGCCGCGCTTCTTGCGCACCAACATCGAGAACCTGCTCGCCCGCGCGGTGATCAGCCCGCGCTATTGGTCGCATGGGCGCACCGATATTGCCATCGACACCTTCAATCGTCAGATTTTCGACCACGCCACGTTCGCTGACATGGCGCGCCCAGGAGCGCCGTTTGTCATCATCAACGCCACAGATCTGGGCGCAGGGTCCAGGTTCTCGTTTATTCAAGAGTATTTTGATCAGCTTTGTTCGCGCCTCGACGACTACCCCGTCGCGAATGCCGTGATGGCCTCTGCCGCAGTGCCCGTCGTATTTTCTCCCGTGGTATTGCGTAATCACCCTACATGCAATCCTGTCGTGCCAGCTTGGCTGAATCAATACGCCGCAGACGCCGCTTCCGGGTTCGAACTCGGGGCCACCATCAACGGGCTAAAAAGCTATGCGGATAAGTCTCAGCGCCGCTTCGTGCATCTTATCGACGGCGGTGTAACCGGCAACTTGGGGCTCAAAGCTCTTGAGGATATGGTACTGGCAGCAGGCGGCGCGCAAGAGTTCTTGCAGGCTATTCACGCCCGTGCTCCACGGCGCGTCGTCGTTATTTCAGTCGACTCGGCTATCCGCCCACAGCGCGATATCGATTTGAGCGCTGAGGTGCCTTCTGCCTGGGCGACTGTTGATGCCATTTCAGATATTCAGCTCCAGCGCTACAGCGCGACCACCTCGGCGCAGTTTGCCCGCCGACTTCAGACCTGGGCTGCCGCGCTGTCACAGACTGGTGATAACGCTATCGAGCCGTATTTTGTGCCGCTGCGATTCGCCGATGTCGAGGACCCCCACACACTGGAGACGCTCAACGCCATCCCCACGAGCCTAGCACTGGATACGGCGCAGGTCGATTTGCTCATCGATACCGCCGCAAGTCTCTTGGACAACAACAAAGAGTTCCAGCGCCTTCTCGATGATCTCAAGCATGACGGCTGAAATCATGAACTGAAACCATAAGTTAAATTGGTGAAGAATTGGAGAAGCGAGAACAGCACAACAGTGGGCCCTACAGAGCAGAACATAGGCGCAAGCTATCGCGTATCGCCTCATGGATGCCGCGACTACTGAGCGCATCGCCGCAGCGATAGAGCCTGTAGGTGCCATGAACACTCTCTCGGTGCTGCTCAGACGCAGTGGGTACATCAAATACCGTAGATATATCGGGCTGGGAAGACGCCTCCACCAAGGCGTGCAAATCTGTGACGCCTTGATTACTCGCGCCCGGCACGAGGGCATGATACAGCCCGTCCAGCGGTGTCGTACCGCGCTCCACCACCACAATATCGACACGACGCTCGCTCACAGCACCTGTGAGCAGATGCCGCAGGCGCGCTATACGCTCAGAGCCGTTGCGCTCGATGCCGATCAGCTCTTGGTCTAGGCTCACCCGCACCCCCAACTGGGCGAATCGGCGGCGCTGGACCACGCTGTCAGTCTCGGTCAGTTCTTTGCCGAAGGTCCCATCGACCGATACCAGTTCCACCTCTATGCCGCTCTGCGCGAGATAGTCAGCCACACCGCTGCCAGCATGGCGCCCCGTCTCGTCGAACACCAGGGCCGTCTTCACTCCAGAGAGCGAATTGCCCGCCAGTACATCCCAACTGCTCAGACCGTGCTCCAGCCCCGTCACCGTATCCGTGCTCTCCACGTCTGGCAGTCCGCCGCTGGCGACAATGACCACCTCGGGGTGCAATGCCAGCACGTCTTCAGGCTCGGCGTAGTGGTGTAGGTGCACCGTGACTCCCAATGCCGCAAGCTCCCCTTCCAACCATTGCGAGATGCCCAATAAATCCCGGCGCCACGGAACGCGGGCCGCCAGCGGGAGCTGTCCTCCCAACTCTCCTTGGGCCTCAAACAGCGTCACGCTATAACCTCGCTGCGCGAGCACACGCGCCGCCTCCATGCCAGCGGGGCCGCCGCCAATCACTACCGCAATCGGCGCCGGATCTGTCGTCTCAGGGAAGCGAGCGGCAATGCGGTGCGACAGGCTGCGTTCGTTACCCGTTGCGGCATTGTGTAAACACGCCCGAAAGTCAGTAGAGCATAGCGTCCCACCGACACAGGGACGAATCCGGTGCTCGTCGCCGCGCTGAATTTTGGCGACGATATCGGGGTCGGCAATATGCGCGCGCGTCATGCCTACCATATCGATAAAACCTTCGCGCAAGGCATAGCGCGCGGTCGCGATATCAGCAATGCGGGTGGCATGAAAGACAGGACGCGCTACCGCCTGCTTAAAACGCGCAGCAGCATCTAAGAACGGCGATGGCGCGCTCGCCATACCGGGCAAATGATTGTCCGCCAGAGTATGTTCGGCGTCCATACGGCCAAAGTAGACATTGAAGAAGTCCACCAGCCCCGCTTCGCAGAGCTGTTGCGCAAGCTGCAGCGAGTCATCCAGACCGATGCCCCCATCTGGCTCCTCGCAGGGCAAGCGCAAGCCCACAAGAAACCCTGCCCCTACCCGCTCGCGAATGCGCGTGAGGGTCTCGCAGAGAAACCGCATCCGATTTTGAAGCGCGCCGCCGTAGTGATCGTGGCGCTGATTGGTGTGGGGCGAGAGAAACTGCCCCGGCAAGTGCGAACCTGCCATCAGCTCAATGCCGTCTAGCCCACCAGCTTGCGCGCGCCACGCGGCATCAGCATACGCACGCTGTACTCGCACGATGTCGTGCTGGTCCATTTCTTTGCAAAAAGCCCGATGTAGCCGCTCGCGCGTACGACTGGGGCCAATCGTGGGCAGCCACCAATCCCCTCGGTCGGCAGAGCGGCGTCCTAGGTGCGTAATCTGGCACATCAAGGCCGCCCCATGGGCGTGAATGCGCTGCGCAAAAGACGAGAAATACGGAATAATGTCGTCGTTGCCCACGTAGAGCTGACCAAACACCGAGGCGCTATCAATGTCGACATTAGACGAGCCGCCAAACATGGTCAGCGCCAAGCCGCCGCGCGCTTTGGCTTCATGGTAGGCCTGATAGCGTGACTTGGGTTTGCCATCGTCTTGATAGGCGATGGCGTGACTGGTGCTCATGATGCGGTTTTTAAGGCGCAAGCTGCCGAGCGTCAGCGGCTGGAATAAGGGATCTGAAGCAGCCATGGTGAAGTCTGTGTCGCGTGAGGCCCAGACTCAGATTGGAGCATAAAAAATCTAGCGCGTGAAGCTCAACGGATGCTTGTTCAACCATTGCGTCAAGACGCGCCCAATTCCCATTCCGGCTGTTATGCCCAAGCGCGCCCCCAGACTCTGGCGCGGACGATAGCTCACCTTGAGAAGCTTGCAGTCTTTATATTTTTCCAGAAGATAGTCATCGCTCGTTTTGAGCTCGTCGACTAATTGCTTCTCTAGTGCATCGCGCGCGCACCAGACTTCTCCAGTGGCGACCTCTTCGAGGTTGACGTTGCGCCGATGCTCGCCAATGTGCTGCGTAAACAAACGGTGCATGACCTCCAGGTCATTTTGCATTTTCTCACGCCCAGCGTCGGTATTTTCTCCAAACACGGTCATGGTGCGTTTGTACTCTCCCGCCGTCAGCACTTCATAGTCAATGTCAGCGCGCTGTAAGAGTCGGTGCGCATTGGGAATCTCGGCCACGACACCA
>CAKZUS010000296.1 GCA_937921805.1 uncultured Granulosicoccaceae bacterium | reverse complement strand
GTAGCGGCAGGGGCAGCAGGGTTTGGGTTACTACCGTTTGTGCTCATTTCTTTGCTTGCACGCGGTGCCAGATTTTTCTTGATCGCCGCTTTAGTGCACTATTTTGGCGTGCGTGCCGAGGCATGGCTCGATCGCTATGTCGAGCCGTTGGGATGGCTAGCCGCTGCGGCAGTCACGGCACTATTGGTGTGGAAATGGGTGTTGTAAGCAGAGCGCTAGTCGCGCTGGTATTTCTCTCGGGCTGTACTACACTGAGTAACCAAGTGAGTCCCGCGCTGGGCGGTGGGTATACCATCGTTCGCCCCGGTGAGTCCCTGACCAATATCGCTTGGAAATACCAAGTGTCGGTGCAGGCTCTGCAGGCATGGAATAATCTCGGCAATTCGACGACGATCCATCCTGGCCAGAAGGTGTATCTCTACGGAGAAACCCAGGCACCTGGCACCGTTGTGGCGGCGCGCCCTGTAGCGCCAGTTGTTGCTCCGGCGACGAGGCCACCACAGCAGCGACTGACTGCTCCCGAGCCTGGGCCGCAAAATACTTACCCTGTTCGTCAAAAACCCGCCGTCAAAACATTGACAGACACGTCAAAGAAGTGGCGCTGGCCTTTGCGTGGCCAACTGCGTCAACGATTCAATGACGATGCCTCAGGGCGCAGCGGGGTAAGCATTGCAGGGAAAGCTGGAGAAAATGTGACTGCTGCCGCAAATGGTGTGGTCGCCTATGCAGGCAATCCCGCCTCAGTAGTGGGAGAGCTGGTTATCATTAAGCACAGCAATGAATGGATGTCGACGTATACCGGTGTCACAGGCCTTCTGGTAAAAGAAGGTCAAAACATTGTCGCAGGGGAGACTATAGCGAAGTTGGCTGCGGCTAATGACGGGAGTGCTGGCCTCCAATTTGAAATAAGAAGTGCTGGTAAACCTGTGGATCCCTTACAGTATTTGCCTTAAGAACAAGCACTTATTTATGTTGCAATGGAATGACAGAATAATGGCACGCTATGTGCTTCGTGTCACAAAACACATTTCCTGGATGGAAGGAGTGAAAGGGTGAAAAAGGAAGCAACTCAGTGGGACGAGAGCGAAGCGGAAAATACCATGGAGTCGGGCTTGGCCCTGCTTGATGAGATTGATGAAGACGAAGACGATGAAGAAGAGTCTGAGCAAGACGCCGATGCCGAGGAGCTGGGTGGAGCTGCAACGATGCAGAGCGCAGAAGCCCCGGAGGAAGAAGTCGAGCCGCGTGAGTACAAGAAGCGCCGTCGCGTTAGCAGTGATCTGCGTGAAATGGACGCGACGCGTCTGTATCTGAGTGAAATCGACATCTCGCCCTTGTTGACCGCTGACGAAGAAAAGTACTACTCGCGCAAGTCTAAAAAAGGCTGCGAGGCATCGCGCCACAAAATGATCGAGAGCAACCTGCGCTTGGTCGTGAAAATCGCCCGTCGCTACATGAATCGCGGATTGACATTATTGGACCTCATTGAAGAGGGGAATCTTGGTTTGATCCATGCGGTTGAGAAGTTCGACGCCGAAAAAGGGTTTCGCTTCTCGACCTATGCCACATGGTGGATTAGACAGACCATTGAGCGCGCTTTGATGAATCAAACGCGCACAATTCGTTTGCCGATTCATGTCATCAAAGAGATGAACACCTACTTGAAAGCTCAGCGCAAGCTACGCCAGTTGCTCAACCAAGAGCCGAGTATGGAGCAAATCGCGGAGCTAACAGACCGGCCAGTCGAAGATGTTGAGCGCGTGCTGGCGCTGCAATCGCGCACAGGTTCGGTGGATGTTCCTGCTAACAAAGACGGTGATCGTCCACTGTTGGAGGTCATTCCGGATGAAAACCATCTCGATCCTGCTATGCACTTGCAAGACGACACAGTCGGCGGGTCGATCAATGCGTGGCTGGCGAAGCTGGAGGTCAAGCAGCGCGAAGTGCTAGTGCGGCGCTTTGGTTTGCAGGGCTACGAGCGCGCCACCTTGGAAGAGGTCGGGCGGGAGCTAGGCGTGACCCGTGAGCGAGTCCGCCAAATCCAAATGGATGCACTGCGCCGATTGCGCCGCTTAATGGAGGGCCAAGGCTTTAGTGCCGAGGCGATGTTTGAGCTGTAGCGAAGGTTCATGCCTGTAGCGCACACAGCCCGGCCAACGAGTCGGGCTTTTTTATTGCTATAGTGATCTGTTTGCGCTGGGATGAGAACGCGATGAAAACGGTCAAGGTCGGAGTATTGGGTCTGGGTACGGTCAGCAGAGGCGCAGTGGAGATTTTGGCCACCAATGCGACCGAGATTAGCCGGCGCTGTGGGGCTGATATTCAAGTGACCCACGCTGTGGTGCGCGATCAGTCAAAAGCGCGCGCGTATCTCGATGAGCAGGGCTACTCCATCACGCTTATGGACGATGCCAGCGCCCTAGTCACCCATGCGGATGTTGATATTGTTTGCGAAGCGATGGGCGGCATGGAGCCAGCGCGAACGCTATTGCTGCAAGCGCTGTCGGCAGGAAAGCACGTGGTGACGGCCAATAAGGCGCTGATCGCCTTGCACGGCAATGAGTTATTTCAGTGCGCGCGTGATAACAAGGTCAGCGTGCTCTTTGAGCCTGCCGTAGCCGGTGGTATTCCCATTATCAAGGCCGTGCGCGAGGGCCTGGCGGCGAATCGCATTGAGTCTTTGGCGGGGATCATCAACGGTACTGGCAACTTTATTCTGAGCGAAATGTCGTCGAAGGGGCGCGAGTTCGCCGAGGTGTTGGCGGAGGCACAGGCCTTAGGCTACGCTGAAGCGGACCCGAGTTTTGATGTCGATGGCATCGACGCTGCCCACAAAATCACGATCTTGGCCTCTATGGCCTTTGGCATTCCATTGCAATTTGAGCGCACGCTCATCGAAGGCATCTCAAGCATTGATAAGCTCGACGTAGGATATGCCGCAGAGCTGGGTTATGTGATTAAACACCTGGGTGTGGCCAGACGCCGCGACGAGGGCATCGAGGTGCGCGTACATCCCACTTTGATTCCATCAGACAAGCTGATCGCCAACGTTAACGGCGTCCTCAATGCGGTGCTGGTGCAAGGCGATGCCGTGGGGTCGACTCTGTATAGCGGTGCGGGCGCAGGAGGGGGGGCGACTGGGTCGGCTGTCGTCGCTGATATTATCGATATCGCTCGGGCGATGCCTGGTGCGCTAGCCGTGCCGCCCTTGGCTTTTGAAGATCTTGAGGCGACTCCCGTGCTAGAGGCGAGCGATTACCGTTGTCGGTATTATCTGCGCGCCCAGGTTCAGGATCGCCCCGGTGTGATTGCTGAGATAAGCCGCATTCTAGGCGATGCGGGAATCAGCATCCAGGCCCTGCTGCAACACCCCAGCGAAGACAAAATGGTGCCGGTGGTGCTGCTCACTGGAGCCGTGCGCGAAGGCGATTTAGCGCAGGCCTTGGCGCGCATTGCCGCGCTTGATGTGGTCAGTGGCACGCCAGTGCGCTTGCGCGTTGAGCACTTCGACTAGTTGTATTGGCTTAGCGCACAGCGCGCTTTAGGCCAGCCAGATTCCAGGCGCGTCGCACTGATCGAGCAACACCTGTTCGAACAAGCGGCGCGGCCAGAATTGGGCGCCGAGGCTCATGAGGTGCGGATTGTCGATCTGCGCGTCGAGCACAGCAAAATCACTCTCGTGTGAGATCCAGGCCAGCGCCCACTTTGAAGCGTCTTGGCGCAGACTAAACATCGACTCGCCAAAAAAAACGCGCCCGATCGTCACGCCATAGACGCCGCCGACCAGCTCGCCCTCTGCCCAGACTTCGACGCTTTGGGCCAAGCCGCGTTGGTGTAGCACTTGATAGGCGCGCATCATACGGGGGCTGATCCAGGTGCCGATTTGTTTGGGGCGGTGGACATCGGCGCAGGCCTGCATAACCGCGCGAAAAGCCGTGTTCCAGCGCAGGCTAAACCCATGGCGCCGTGCGCTGCGGGCGGTGGAGCGAGAGCGCTTGACACTGCGAGGCGGGAACACACAGCGTGGGTTGGGTGACCACCATAAAATAGGCGAGTCCTCATCGTCGAACCACGGGAAAATCCCCTGCCGATACGCCGACACCAGCCGCTCTGGACGCAGATCACCGCCAATGCAGAGCAGACCATTGGGGTGTTCTATCGCCTCGTCCGTGGGAGGGAAAGCGACGCTCTGGGACGTGAGGTATTGCGGAAACATCAGCCTTGCTTATAGGGACTGCGCTCAGTCAGTGATTCGCCGCGCTCCGCCACCATCAGGCGCTCTTGTGCGAGGTGTTGGGCGAGCAAGCGATGAAAGCCCTCTGGGTAGAGCCGGTGGCGCGAGTGGGTGATAGTGGGCAGGAAGCCGCGCGCGATTTTATGCTCGCCCTGTGCGCCAGGCTCAAAGCATCGCAGCCCTTGCGCAATGGCGTAGTCAATGCCTTGGTAGTAGCAGGTCTCAAAATGTAAGCACTCAATGGATTCATTGCAGCCCCAGT
>CAKZUS010000295.1 GCA_937921805.1 uncultured Granulosicoccaceae bacterium | reverse complement strand
ATCGCTGCGTTCTGGACTCTATCACTTCGCTGCAGAACGGCGCCGACCTGCTTTGGATCGAAACCGAAAAGCCGCATATCGGCCAAATCGGGGGCATGGTGCGGCGCATTCGCGAAGTGATGCCCAACGCCAAGTTGGTATACAACAATTCGCCGTCCTTCAACTGGACGCTAAGCTTCCGTCAGCAGGTCTTTGATGCCTGGCAGGAAGAAGGCAAAGACGTCACGCAGTACGATCGCAGCGCACTGATGCAAGAGCGCTACGACGATACCGATTTGAGCGCCGAGGCAGACCGCCGCATTCAAGCCTTTCAGGCTGATTCTGCGCGTGAGGCGGGTATTTTCCATCACCTCATCACCCTACCGACCTATCACACCGCCGCTTTGTCTACCGACAACCTGGCGAAGGCGTATTTCGGCGAAGAGGGCATGCTGGGCTACGTCGCCGGTGTGCAACGCAAAGAGATTCGCCAAGGCATCGCCTGCGTCCGCCACCAGAACATGGCTGGCTCGGATATCGGTGACGATCACAAAGAGTACTTCTCTGGTGATGCAGCGCTCAAAGCGGCCGGGGCTGACAACACGATGAACCAGTTCGGCTAATCGCGCGCTTCATCACGCCCTGGTCTCAGCACATACTTAGCACATATCCAGCACAGATTCGGAGCATACGGCTCCGAGTCGCCTTGCCAGTGACTCTACCCTGATCACTCTAAAAAGCTAACAATCTCATCAATGCGGGCTATAGCATCGCAGTATCCCTGCTCCATCAGGGCTTTGGCATACGGGCCGTAGAACAAGATATAGCTCACAAAGCCGCCACTTTGTCCCACCATATTCAGCAGCCACTGCATCCCTTCAGGGAAACCCTCCATATAGTCTTGCGCTGAGGCGAGCGCGCTGGTGGGACGAATCACCAAGCTTTGGGTGCGACGCAGGTGGCTACCACCAGGCAGTTGCAGCGCATCGGACGCATTCGCATCGAGTAAGCCATTGACGCGGCGCATCCGATCTAAGTCCCCATCTAAGCGCTCGTCGAGCTGCGCGGCAAAAAGCTGAGAAGCAATCGTGGGCAACTGCAGGGCGGCTACTGGGTCACGCGGTACCGCTGGAGTGCTATCGACACGGGGATTCACCGTAATCACCAGCAACTTGTCGGCACCGAGATGCAGCGCGCTACTGAGCGGGGCCACCTGTCCGAAGGCACCATCCAAATAATGCCAGCCATCAATTTGTTGTGGAGCAAACACCATCGGAATCGCTGCAGAGGCCAATAGGTGTTCACGGCGCAACTCGGTTTTTTGCCCAGTACGACTGGGGCGTGACCAAGGTGCCACATCGTGATTGCTATTGAAAAAGCTCACCGAGCAGCCATCTTCAAACCGCGCCGCATGCACTGCTACCGCGTGCAAACGCCGAGAGTCGATAAAGCGATTGATCGCTGCGAAATCCACCTCGGCATCAATGAGGGCACCAAGAGGGCTGTTATCTAGAATTCTCTGCGAATCGGCGCTTTGGTGCCCACGTACCATTCCCCACATCCAGCCTGCAGCGGAGCGCAAACTCGATACCGATTTGGCGCTATAGACTTGGGCGACCTCTAGCTCACCCCAGATACGCTGCAATTGTTCAACGGCTGCTCCAAAGTCATCGGCCCGCGATGCCAGCACCCCGAGGTTGAGCGCCCCAGCAGAGGTTCCCACTAGAATATCGAACGGATTGCGCGGGCAGTGCTCGGCAATCGCACGCAGGGCACCCACTTGATAAGCATTGCGCGCGCCGCCGCCTGGCAGTAAAAGCGCGGTGCGTTGCGTCACGAAGTTCTCCTTGAAGGCGTCATCGGGCGCTTCAGTTGTATTCGTTCAGATGTACTCGTTCAGGTGTATTCGTTCAAGTTTAAATCAAACCTCACCCACAAATCGCTCTCTGGCACCAGCCAGAGTGCGCACCTGTGTCGCAAAAACTACACCGTGTCGTTTTCATCATAGGCCCCGATCATCACATTGCCACGGCTATCGGTATCCACAACAAAATTAATAGGACGGCAGCACACTTGGCAGTCCTCGATATAGCGCGTATCTTGCGGATCGACCAACACCTCAATGGTCTCACCGCAATACGGGCAGCTCACACTCGCTTCTATCAAGCCGTCATCTGTCGAATCATTAATCCAATCAAACATCGTTCTACACTTTCTTCCCGCCGCTAGGTGCAGCGATATCGGCATAATCGACAAGATTCCACGGCATGCCTTGGTGGCGATAGATCCGCTTTTTAAGTTTGGGATAATCCGCCACATCGTGCGCAGAACGCTGTCCCACTACGATACAACGTAGCACCGTCGCCCCCGTATTCAGCAGTGTGTGAGCAGCACCGCCAGCACGGTAGCCGATAAAGTCGCCCGCGTTGACGGTGTGCACAGTGTCCCCAATTGTCGCCTGCGCCGTCCCTTCCAGCACATAGACACATTCGTCTTCGTGATAGTGCTGGTGTAGCTCTGTGGACTCGCGCCCGGGTTCCACCTCAATAATATGAAACCCGATGCCAGTGAGCCCAGTGAGATCACCGAGCGACTTATTGCGCCTTTGGGCATTGGCGTTCAGAAAATGGGTTTTCTCAATGCCCTCAAAAACATCAATGTCTTCTTTCTTCAGTAGGTATCGGTCCATACCGTCTTACTCTATGCCATTTACCCTATGCCATCACAGGCAGCGGGCGTGTCCTGAGGAGCGGGGTACTGGGCGCGAATACTCTGTATCGCCTCACGCAGCTTTTGATGCTGCTTATCGACCTCTGAGCCTTCTTCAGTCACGCTATTGTTCTCGATCAGCAACAGCTCTAGCTCTTGGTGTAGGGCGTGATATTGGTCGTCTTGCTGCAGTGTCGCGTAGTGTTCCAGCTTCTGTACCCGCAATGCTTTTTGGCAGTGCAGCATACGCTCGTAGTCGGTGGCCGTGACGTTGCGTTTGTACTGCCATCCCGGGTAGTACTTCTCAACAAAGCGACCGCTCCAGCCCTCCAGCGCGCTCATCAGCGCTTGCGAGGACTCTTCAGTGCGATACACCTCATTAAAGCCCGACCCCCCTGTTCTGTAGAACAGAACTTCGTACAGTTGCCCGACTTTTGCTCCTTCTTTGTCGCTAGTCGGCTCTAGTGCCGTCATGTCGGCCATGGCTCTCACCTGACCCACAACTAGCAGAAAGTTTGTTTCCCACTGGCGCTCCGTCGCCGAGCAATCCCCGGCCCCGTGCCAA
>CAKZUS010000294.1 GCA_937921805.1 uncultured Granulosicoccaceae bacterium | reverse complement strand
CTGGTGCTCGACGAGGCGACTTCCAGCCTCGACAGCCTCTCTGAGCAGCAAATTAGCCAAGCCATTGAGCGCGTGTCGCAGCGGGCAACCACCCTCGTTATCGCCCACAGGCTCTCTACAGTAGTGAGTGCCGATCGCATTGTGGTTATTGCCGGCGGCAAAGTGGTCGAGCAGGGCACACATACCGCACTACTCGCCCAAGAGGGAACCTACGCCAAACTGTGGGCAATGCAGCAGCAGGGCAATGATGTTGCTGGAGTCTAGATGTTGAGATCTCAGCGTAGGCGCCTGCAGCGATACGCCGCCGTCCTCGCTGCCATGTTCACGCTCATGACGACGCTTATACTGGGTGCTCAGGCGCAGGCTGTCGCCGCGCCGTGCGTGATTTTACTGCACGGACTGGCGCGAACATCGGCTTCAATTATGATGCACAACCCGGATGTGATGGCGCAGGTGATCCATTTCTTAGAGTTTGGCGTTTTTGACCGCCACGCCCGCTTGTAGAACAAGACTTTAGAGCAAGACTCAAAAGCAAGGCGCTGGAGACGGGCTGCTTACTTCGACGTGAACTTCAACTCAATGCGGCGATTGTTGGCATAGGCCTGCGGGGTGGTACCGGGGTCTATGGGGTGATGCTCTCCAAATCCAGTCGCTGCTAGGCGCTCGGGAGCGATGCCTTGCGTCTGCAAGAACTGCACAACATTGATCGCTCGGGCGGCAGATAGCTCCCAGTTCGAGGCAAAGCGGCCGCTGGTGACCGGAACTTTGTCGGTGTGGCCATCAATGCGCAAAATCCAATTGAGATCTTCGGGAATGGTGGCGGCAACATCTGTCAGGGTGGTGGCGAGTGTGCGGAGCTGGGCTTGCCCTGGCAGCCCCAGCTGCGCGCGTCCCGAGGGGAAGAGTAGCTCCGAGGGCAGTACAAAGCGATCGCCTTCAATGCGCACATTGGCATTGTCAGCTAGCGCTTCGCGCAGGCGGCCAAAGAACTCTGAGCGGTATTCCCGCAGGCGGTTGACCTCTCCAGCGAGAGCAAGGTTGAGCCGCCGCGACATGTCTTCGAGCTTCAGGCCATCGGCTTTTTGTATGCCTTCTGAGACGGCCAGCGCTTCGGAGATTTGCTCTAGCTGGGTGCGCAGCAGACGTAGTTGTCCGGTGAGTTGCGCGATTTGGGCTTGGGCAGAGGCAGAAAGTTGCCGCTCTGCGTTGAGCTCTCCTGTGACCGACTGCAGCGTGCTTTGTAGAGCGGCGTTGCGCGCATCTTGCGCCTCGGTGGTTTGGGTCAGTTCGGCGATCCGTGACTCTAGGTTGCCGATGTATTGCTGCATGCTCACTTGCTCACCGAGTAGTGATTCGCGCTCGTTTTCGAGGCTAGCAATGTCTTCGGAGAGCACGGCCAGCACGTCGCGCAGCGTCGAGTTCTCGGATTCACTCAGCCCGAGAACCTGGCTGACTTCGCTGATGCGTTGGTTTAGATCACCCAGCTCGCTGTCTTTTTCGCTCAGCGAGCGACTCATGAAAAACTGCGCGACACTGAAGAGCATGAGTAGGAAAATCACGACCATCAGCAGTGAGCTGAGGGCATCGACGTAGCCAGGCCAGACGTCTAGCTGACGAGCGCGGCGGCGCGATACAGCCATTAGGGGCGCTGCTGGAGGCTGTCGGCAAGGCGTTCGAGCACGCGCCGTTGCTCGCGCATCTCGTGTAGCAGAGCAGCATTGGCGCTACCATCGACCTCCCCCGTGTCCACGAGGCTGCTGGAGCTAGACAGCCATTCTTCGAGGCTATTGAAAAACCGGTTTTGCGCCTGTCCTGCTTGGATGTCCAAAAAGCCTAAGACTAAAGACCCACCCAGTCCAAGCAGCGAGGAGCTAAAAGCGGTGCCCATGCCGCTCAAGGGGCGACTTAGACCGTCTTTGAGATTGTTAAATACCGCGCGGTAATCGTCATTGGTTAGATCCAGAGCATTGATGACTTCGCCCACAGCGCCGATGGTCCCGAGCAGGCCCCAGAAGGTGCCGAGTAGGCCTAAGAAAATCAAAACCCCAATGATATAGCGAGAGATCTCGCGCGCTTCATCTAAGCGATTAGCGATACCGTCGAGTACGGTACGCAAAGAGAGCGCCGAGATGCGGAATTTGCTGCGCCCCATGCCACCGAGTTCGCGGGCGAGGGGCTTGAGTAGAACGGGGTCTACGGTGGAGGTGCCGGTCTCGCCAGTGCGAAAGCGCCGCAGCCATTCGTACTCGGGGCGCAGGCGCAGCACATGCGCAAAGTTGATGATGATGCCGATCAGCAAAACACCGCTAATAACCGAGTTGAAAATCCAGTTGTTCATATACGCGTCGTAGAGCGGTTCATACAACAACGCAGCGACCCCGCCAACGAGCAGGAGATAGAGAAACATCTGAGCGAGAGAGCGACGAGTGCTATCCATGGGGAGGCCTACAAAAAACTAGGGGTATCTTAACAGTCGAATAGTGAACACTAACAGTGGCAACTCACAGCGCCATGTCTGTGTTGCGCGGGGCTATCGCGGGGCAAATAGGGGCGATGCCAGCGCTAGACCAATGCCGTGGGTGGTGGCGGGTTGTGCATGCGTCCCAGTGGCTTGCCACCGAGCAGGTGCATGTGCAGGTGAAACACTTCTTGCCCGCCGTGATCGCGGCAATTGATGATGAGTCGATACCCTGACTCTGCAATACCCTCATCGCGTGCAATCTGGCGTGCTGCACTAAATAGTCGCCCAAGGGCTAACTCGTGCTCGGGCTGCACATCGTCCACAGTAGGAATAGCGGCGTTGGGCACAATGAGAACATGCGTGGGGGCCACGGGGTTGATATCGCGAAAAGCGGTGACCAACTCATCTTGAAAAACAATATCGGCGGGCAGTTCGCCGTGTATGATTTTTGCAAACAAAGTGTCCTCTGACATAGATGCTCCTGGGTGGTGTTTGTGGAGTAGTTTGGGCCAGTGTAGCGCGCGTGACGGGCAGGCGTTAGCGTGTCCATCGGACAGCGCGTTTGATGCGCATTATGATCATTGTAGGCACGATACAAAATTCATCTCTAAGGGCATCATCAATGAGCATCAATGCGTTTCAAGCGTTTCGAATTCAACAACTAGACAAGGCGGTGAAAGCGGATTTCACCACGATGGATGTCGAGCAGCTCACTGCCGGCGATGTGGTCG
>CAKZUS010000293.1 GCA_937921805.1 uncultured Granulosicoccaceae bacterium | reverse complement strand
TGGATGCGCCGGTATCGGGAGGCACCCAAGGGGCGAAGCAGGCGAGCTTGGCGATTATGGTCGGTGGGAGCAATGCGGATTTTGTCCGCGCGGCGCCGGTGTTGTCGCTGATGGGCCAGGCGGTGCGGGTCGGGCCGACCGGAGCGGGACAGCTGGCGAAGCTGGCGAACCAACTGATCGTGGCGGTGACGATTGGCGCGGTGGCGGAGGCGACGCTGCTACTGGAGAGCGGCGGGGCGGATCCGAGCGCAGTGCGCCAGGCGCTGCGCGGGGGCTTTGCCGATAGCACGATTTTGCAGCAGCACGGCGCGCGTATGAGTGCCCGAGATTTTGTGCCAGGCGGCCTATCGCGCCTGCAGCTCAAAGACCTCAATAATATTCTGAACGAGGCGCAAGCCTGCGGCGTGACCTTACCAATGGCAGCGCAGGTGCAGTCGCGTTTTGCCCGCTATGTCGAAGAACTCGGCGGAGCAGAGCGAGACCATTCTGGCTTGTTTGAAGAATTGCTCGACACCAACTCGCTGGTCTGAGCGAGGGGCGGGCGTTGTCGGTACCATAGATGCCTCTGCGGCGCTGCCGTGCAACACCAGAACACTATGAGCGAGAGCGGCTGGCACACTTATCGTCGGCTTTTGTCGTATACCCGTGCGCACCGTGGCCGTATCGCCTTGGCGGTGCTAGGTATGGTGGCGTATGCGGGGGCCGATTTAGGCTTTGCTTGGCTGATGGAGCCGTTGCTAGACGGTAGCTTCGACGCAGAGGCGCAAATCGCTTGGGTGCCGCTGGCGATTATTGGCGTGTTTGTGCTGCGTGGGCTGGGCAGTTTTGTGGCGCATTATTCGATGGCCTACGTGGGGTGGCGGCTGGTGGGGGCGCTGCGCAGTCAGGCTTTTGATCGCTATCTGTCACTGCCAGCGGCCTATTATGACCGCGCGCGCCAGGGCGATATGGTCTCGCGTATTACCTATAACACCGAGCAAGTCGCGGAGGCGGCGACGACGGCGTTCACGACGCTGGTGCGCGATTCGTTGTCTGCGCTGGCGTTATTGGGTTTGATGTTTTGGCATAGCTGGCAGTTGGCTTTGGTGTTGGTGCTGGTCACGCCGTTTTTGGCGCTGACGGTGCGTTGGCTGACGCGCCGCTACCGGCACCTATCACACCGCATGCAAGAGGCGATGGGCGAGCTGAGCCAGATCATTAATGAAGTCGTGGCCGCCAATCGCGTGGTGAAGGTTTTCCAGGGAGAACAAGCCGAGCGCGTACGCTTTGCCGCCGCGAACGAGGGGCAGGTGGAGGTGCGACTGCAAGAGGCACTGGCCAAATCGGCATCGGCTCCGGTGGTGCAGTTTTTGGTGGCTTTGGCGCTAGCCCTGATCGTGTATTTGGCGACCTCAGCGCCTTGGGTAGAACGCCTGTCGGCAGGGGCGTTTATGTCATTTATTACCGCGATGCTGATGCTGTTTCAACCACTGCGGGGGCTGACGAACGTCAATGCGCCCCTGCAGCGCGGTATCGCTGCGGGGGCGAGCGTGTTTACGCTGCTCGATACGGCGCCGGAGCCGGACCAGGGCCAGACGGTCCCCGCGCCGCGCCCTCAGTCTATTGCGTTTGAGAATATCGGCTTTGCCTATCCTGGCAGCGAGCAGGGAGTGCTGCGCGATTTTGATCTGCGTGTAGCGCAGGGCGAGACGGTGGCGATTGTCGGTCCTTCGGGGGCGGGCAAGTCAACGCTGATCAGCCTGCTGGCGCGTTTCTATGAGCCTCAGCAAGGGCAGATTCGCATCGACGGGGTCGATTTGCGCGAGCTGCCCGTGGCGCAGTGGCGCTCGCAGTTGGGCTATGTGGGACAAGAGATAGTGCTGTTCAACGACACCGTGGCGAACAATATTGCCTATGGCGCGTTGGCGGGCGCATCGCGCGAGGCGGTGGAGGACGCGGCGAGGCGGGCGTATGCCTATGACTTTATCGCTGCTTTGCCGCAGGGCTTTGATACGGTGATCGGGGATCGGGGGACACGGCTGTCGGGCGGACAGCGACAGCGTTTGGCAATTGCGAGGGCGCTGCTCAAAGACGCCCCGATATTGCTGCTCGATGAAGCCACCTCGGCCCTCGATACGGAGTCGGAGCGCGTGGTGCAGGCAGGTCTGGAGCGATTGATGTCGGAGCGCACGACGATTGTGGTGGCGCATCGACTGAGCACGATCGAGCACGCGGACCGCATTGTGGTACTGCAAGACGGGGTGATTGCGGAGCTGGGCAGCCATGCTGAGCTGCTACAACACGGGGGCCTGTATGCGCAACTGCGCGCCCAGAACGAGCGCCGAGATGAGGCGCCGTCGCCCGCGCGCGCGACCCCCATTGCCGTCGTGGCGAGTACGCGCGCCGCCGCGATCCCGCGCTATATGCAACAGCGTGGGCTGCGGGCCTGTCTACTGTGGCCGGTGGCGCTGGTCTTTGGAGCGCTGGCCGCGCTGCGGCGCTGGAGCTATCGCGTGGGGCTGCGCCAAGCGGCATCGTTGCCGGTGCCCGTGGTCGTAGTGGGCAATATTGTGGCGGGAGGTGCGGGCAAAACGCCGGTGCTGATTGCCCTGGTGGAGGCGCTGCAAGCGCGAGGCCTGCGCGTGGGGGTGATCAGTCGGGGTTATGGCGGACGGGTGCGCGAGCCGACGTGGGTGCTGCCCCAAAGCGATCCTAGTGATGTGGGCGATGAAGCAGTGCTGATTACGCAGCGCACCGCAGTAGCGCTAGTCGTGGGGCGACAGCGTGTTGAGGCAGCGCGTTTTCTGTTGGCCGAGCAGCCTGTAGAGGTGATTATCAGCGATGACGGTTTGCAGCACTTAAGTCTGGCGCGGCAGATGAATATCGTCGTGCACAGCGAAGCGGCCAGCGGCAATGGTTGGCTACTGCCTGCCGGGCCGATGCGCGAGCCATTGGAGCAACTGCGGCGTGCGCACTGGGTGCTTGGGGATTTGGGCCGGCCGCTGTCGCGCAGCATTTGCGAAGCCTGTTCGCTGTATGACGGGAACTGCGTGAGTCTGGAGTCTTTTACTGATGTGCAGGGCGTGGCGGCGATTGGGCAACCTGGGCCATTTTTTGAGGCCCTGCGCCGAGCGGGTTTGCGGGTCGAGGAACATGCTTTTCCCGACCATTGGGCGTTTCGTGAGCAAGACTTTACCGGTTTGCCGGGCCCGATTCTGCTCACCGAGAAAGACGCCGTAAAGTGCCGTGGATTCGCGGATGAGCGTTTCTACAGTGTCGCGCTACAGCTAGAACTACCCCATGAATTAATCGACAGCGTGGTGGCCTTGGCTACCACCAAGGCTACCACCAAGGCTACTACCAAGGCTACTACCAAGGAATGAGATGACAATGGACTACCGCATTGTGCGCACCGAATCACTACACCAGGGCTTTATGCAGATGGAGTCCTATGACATCGATATCGAGCGCTTCGATGGCACCCGCCAGCTTCTGCGGCGCGAGTGTGTGCTGCGCGGCGATGCGGCGGCGGCGCTGGTGCACGATCCCGAGCGAGATCTGTGGCTACTGGTCGAGCAGTTTCGCCCCGGTGTGATGAGCAGCGGAGAATCGCCGTGGTTGCTAGAGCTGGTGGCGGGCATGGTCGAAGAGGGCGAGTCTGCAGAAGACGTAGTGCGTCGCGAGGCCTTGGAAGAGGCGAACGTGGTGTTGCAATCTGCGACGCTGTTGCAGCGCTACTGGGTGTCGCCCGGCGGGACGAACGAGCGCGTAGCGGTGTTCTATGCCACTGCTGATTTGGGCGATGCGGGGGGCTGCTACGGCTTGGCCAGCGAAGGCGAGGATATCCGCGTGCATGTACTCAGCTCCGCACAACTGCGCGCTGCCTTGGACGAGGGGCGCATCGCCAACGCGATGACTCTGATTGCCGTGCAGGCCCAGCTGCTGCGCGCGTAGTCATAACACGCTGTCGTAACACGTCGTCACAGCACGCTTTTATATGGCCTGAGGCCTAGTCGAGATACGCGTCTTCTCGCAGGCCTGCCCGTTCCCAGTGCACGGGCAAAGCACGTCCATACAGTTGCTGAGCGCGCTCAGGGCTACCGACCATATTGGGTTGATCGACGTAGGAAAAAATCGCGACGTATCGCGGGCGCTTTCCCTGCAGCGGCGCCACGCGATGTAGCGAGTAGCGCCCTTTGAAGAGCTGCAAATCACCCGGTTCTAGGACGAGCGTTTT
>CAKZUS010000292.1 GCA_937921805.1 uncultured Granulosicoccaceae bacterium | reverse complement strand
TGCAGCAGCTGGTGCTGCGACTGCGGCGCTTGCGCTGCTCTCAGCGGGGCTGGCGGGCGCCTCTGCTGCTGGCGCTGTGGTGCCAGCGTCTACCACTGTTGCCAGAATTTGATCAGCCACGACCAGCGCGCCCTCTGCGGCGCTGATCTCACCCATCACACCCGCGACAGGGGAGGGCACTTCTAGTACGACCTTGTCGGTCTCAATATCAACGAGGTTCTCGTCGCGCTCTACGGCGTCTCCAGGCTGCTTGTGCCAGGCCACAACAGTGGCGTCAGCGACAGACTCTGGCAAAGTCGGTACGCGAATTTCGGTAGTCATACTTAATATGCTCCTTGGAAATGGGTTCGATATGACCGGTGGGCGGTCAATTTAATGATCAAATTCGTAGGCCTGCATGCCGAGCGCTTGCTCGACTAGCTTTTGCTGCTGTGCTGCATGGATGGAAGCGTAGCCGACAGCGGGCGAGGCCGACGGGGGGCGTCCGACATAGGAGAGAGTCTGATTGGGTTGCAGCACCCGCTCTACACGGTGTCGTGTGGCGCGCCACGCACCTTGGTTACGAGGCTCCTCTTGTGTCCACAAAACTTTTTCAGCATTGGGGTACAGGCTGAGCGCTTCGCGCACCTCGTCGTAGGGGAAGGGATAGAGCTGCTCGACGCGCACAATCGCAACATTGTTGATGTCTGCGCTGGTGCGCTGTGCATGTAGGTCGTAGTAGACCTTGCCAGAGCACAACACGACCCGCTCGACTTTAGCAGGATCCACCTCGCGGTCGAATAGCACTGGCTGGAAGCCTCCCGTCGCGAATTCCTCTAGGCTAGAGACGGCACTTTTGTGGCGCAACAGGCTTTTGGGAGAGAACACGATCATGGGGCGGCGCAAGGGACGCAGCACCTGTCGGCGCAGCATGTGAAAGCATTGCGCCGGCGTGGAGGGCACGATGATTTGCATATTGTCCTCGGCACAGAGCTGCAAGAAGCGCTCAATACGTCCCGAGGAGTGCTCTGGGCCTTGGCCTTCGTAGCCATGAGGCAAGAGTAGCGTTAGGCCGCACAGGCGCCCCCATTTGGTCTCGCCCGAGGAAATGAACTGGTCGATCACCATCTGCGCACCATTGGCAAAGTCGCCAAACTGCGCTTCCCAAATCACCAAAGACTCTGGGTCGTGGCTGGCATAGCCATACTCGAAGCCCAATACCGCCAGTTCAGACAGAACCGAGTCGATGACCAAGAAATTGCCTTGATCTGGCGAGACATTGCGCAGCGGCACATGGCTATCGCCGCCGTTTTGATTGTGTAAGACAGCATGGCGGTGAAAGAAAGTGCCGCGACCGCAGTCTTGGCCTGTGATGCGTACCCGGTAGCCTTCTTTGACCAGCGTGGCGTAGGCCATCGTCTCACCAAAACCCCAATCGCAGGGAAGCTCACCGGCAGCCATCTTGCGCCGGTCTTCGATGATCTTCGCGACGCGTGGATGCGGCACGAGGTCTTCGGGTAAGGTTGTTAAACGATCTGAGAGGGCTTTGATAGTGCTAGGCGGCACGTTGGTATCTGCCGCAGTGCGCCAATCGGTGACACCAATAAAGGGGCGCCAGTCGATGGTGACTCCGGCGGGTTTTTTCGAATTGTCCACCACGCCTGGCGCCACGCATTCTCCAGCGTCTAGGCGGTTGCGGAATGCGCTGGCTGCGGCATCACCGCCGCCAGCGGGTAGAGTGCCAATACGCTCAAGCTTGTCTGCGTAGATTTTGCGGGTGGTCGGTAAAGCGCGGATGATTTTGTACATCTCGGGCTGTGTTGCCGACGGCTCGTCTGCTTCGTTGTGGCCGTGGCGGCGGTAGCACACGAGGTCGAGCACGACGTCTTTTTGGAATGTATTGCGAAAAGCAAATGCCAGCTCGGTGACAAAAGCTACGGCCTCTGGGTCGTCGCCATTGGCATGGAAAATCGGCGCATTAATCATCTTGGCGACATCGGTGCAGTACTCGGTAGAGCGTGCGTCGTCGAGGTTGGAAGTCGTGAAGCCAATTTGATTGTTGACGATGATGTGCACGGTGCCCTTGGTCGAGTATCCGCGCGATTCGGCCATGTTGAAGGTCTCCATGACCACACCCTGGCCAGCAAAAGCCGCATCGCCGTGTACCACCACGGGAATCACTTGCGACCCTTGGCTGTCGCCGTGGCGATCTTGGCGCGAGCGCACCGAGCCTTCAACGACAGGGGAGACCACCTCAAGATGCGAGGGGTTGAACGCCAAGGTCAAGTGCATGCTGTGGCCGTCTTCGGTCTCTACGTCCGAAGAAAAGCCCTGGTGATACTTTACATCGCCAGAAGAGAGCGACTCGTCGAGCTGCTTGCCTTCGAACTCCGAGAACAAGTCAGCGGGGCTTTTGCCCAGAATATTAACGAGTACGTTGAGTCGTCCGCGGTGTGCCATACCTACGACCAGCTCGCGCACGCGCTGCTCTCCAGCGAGGCGAACTAGCTCGGACATGATCACGATCAGCCCTTCGCCGCCCTCAAGCGAAAAGCGCTTTTGCCCTACATATTTGGTGTGCAGATAGCGCTCTAAACCCTCGGCCGCTGTCACGCGTTCGAGCAGCTCGCGCTGGCGCTCAGGGCTTATCTGTGGGTGCCCTTGCACAGGTTCGATGCGCGCCTGCAGCCATTCTTTTTGTGCCAAGTTATCGACGTACATAAATTCGTAGCCGATACTGCCGCAGTAGGTGTTCTCTAATAATTCGACGATTTCTCGCAGCGATCCGCCTTCAAAGCCATACAGAGCTGGCGTGAGAAAATGCGTGTCGTAGTCTTGCTCTTGGAGATGGTGTCCCTGCAGCTCGACCTCACGCACCTCAGCCCGGTTGCGTTTGCGATTGCGTCCAAGCGGGTCGATCTTGGCGAGTTGGTGACCACGTACTCGGTAGGCATTGATCAACTGGGTGACACCAATTTGTTTCATGCCATCGCCCTGCTGGCCTGGTGGCGATGCGCCGCCGCCAACAGTGGCCGTCTCGGCGAGTCGTGTGCCGTTGCGCGCCATCTCGGCAAAGCGTGCGCGCACCTGCGAGTGCAGTGCCTCGTTGGCTGTACTTCCAAAGCCCTCAAAGTAGGCTCGCCAACTGGCGTCTACGCTGCTGGGGTCTTGCAGATAGCGTTCGTACTCTTGCTCTAGATAGGCGATGTTACCGCCGTCTAGCATGGATTGGTCTTGTAGAGCCTTCATAGACATAGCCGTGACATTCTCTTTAGGGAGGGCAGGGTGTGGTGTATTACTAGCATGCAACGGGCCGCTTAGTACGAGCGCCTCCGTGCGGAGAGTGAAAGCGTGATGTTTTGCAAGGATGCATGGTACGCCATCTCAAAATGAAGCCATAAAGGCTAGGTACCCGCTACAGAGGCGAAGGTGTCGCAGCGTCGCTAGCACATGTCGCGTGTAGGAGGCAGGAGTCTCGGAGTCTATCGCAGCGGCAAGAATTTTTCCGACTTAGTTCACGCTGACGTAACAAATTCAGGGCGCAATTGTTGGAAAGAATCTGTCTGGGGAGCTTGTTTTTCTCGCAGAAATCACAGAAATCGCGGAATTTTCCGGTATCTCCAGTCGCTGTGGCGAAGAGATGCTGTACAGGCAATGCTGATGCGCTACCAGCGCTGCCGGTTCCAGCGCTCGGGGTTAGCCCAGTATTGTGAGCTGAGCCAGTTCGGGGTGCGTTTGTAATCGTGTAAGCCGCCACGATAAAGGCCGATGTCGGGCGAGCCGCTGGGCGGTGCGCAGCGCTGCATACCCAGTGCCATAAGACGCTGCGCGCTCCAGTAGCTGTGATCGCAGATCGCGACCCAAAACGCCCTCGCGCTCAAATCGCGAGCGCGTGCGATCGCATGCTCCCACTGTTCGGTGTTACCAGGTAGGAGCAGCACTGTGTCCCAGCGCTGCGCTAGAGGCTGCTCTAGCCACTGTGCCAGGGCAATGCGCTCGGCAGCGCAGGTCTCTAGCCACGCCGGGGAAGTCCCGTTGGTGACGATCAGTTGGGCGTTGAATAGTGCCGTGCTAGTGCTCATTGCGCTGGGCATAGAGGGCTTGCTGCGCATCGCTGACAGGGGTCTGGTAGCGCGCTTTCCACTCGCTGTAGGGCATGCCATAAACGCGCTCACGTGCTTGCTCGTAGTCCACATCGAGACCCGCCTCTTGGGCCGCATCGCGATACCACTTCGAGAGACAGTTACGGCAAAACCCCGCCAGGTTCATTAAATCAATATTCTGTACGTCTTTACGCTCATCAAGATGGGCGATTAAGCGGCGTAGCACGGCCGCTTCGAGGTCGGTAGGGCTGGTCATCGTGCACATTCTCTGTATGATCAAAGACTATTGTACGGTGCAAGTGGGTGGGCGAGTAGATGGCATTGAGAGGCCAGAGGCGCGCTGCGCCGCTCCTGCGAGCTTACCGCTACACCGTGGTGTATTGATTTAGTTTGAGTGTAACCCTAACCATGCAAGTTTGTTCCTGCGGCAGTGATCTCGATTACCAACAGTGCTGTGCACCCTACCTCGAAGGAGGGCAGTACCCTGGTGACCCCGTTAGTTTGATGCGCGCGCGCTACAGCGCCCATGTGCACGTGAATGTGGATTTTCTTCGCAATAGCTATCACCCCGCACACCGCGATGAGATCGACTGGGTGGCGACGCAGCGTTGGGCTGAGCGTTCGCAGTGGCTCGGTCTACGTGTTGGGGAGCCAGAGCACGTTGATGACGATACGGTAGAGCTAGAGCTAGTGGCCGAATATCGCGATGCCCAAGGCAAACGCCAGCGTCATCACGAAATCAGCGTGTTTCTGTGTGAGGACGGGCAGTGGTATTTCTCCGACGCGAAGCTACCGCAGATAGCGCAGCAGCGCCGTGATCAGCCTAAACAGGGACGCAATGATCCTTGCGCTTGCGCGAGCGGGCGCAAATATAAACAGTGCTGCGGCAAACGAACCTAGAGCAACGCCAGCAATCTGACTAAGATTGAATAGATCAATATAGAGGAAAGTGAGATGCTATCGAATAAGAAAGCCGCGCAGCGATCGCCCCGAGGCGCCGTGTTGCTGGTGTTGTTATGCACTCTGGGTCTGTCGGGTTGTGTCGGTATGGCTATTAGCGCGACGACTGATGCCGCTCTAGCCGTCGCAAAAATTCCATTTAAAGTCGGTGGCGCTGTGGTTGATGTGGTCACCGGAGACGAAGAATAATTTAAAAAGCAAAAATGCTGTGAGTGAGGAGGGAGAATATGCAAGAACGACCTTGGTTGGCGCACTATCCAGAGGGAGTGCCCGAAACAATAAGTATTGATCGTTTTCAGTCTGTTGCGCAGATGTTCGATGAGACGGTGGAGCAGTATGGAGGTTTGCCATCGTTCTCGTGTATGGGGGTGAGCATCACTTATGCAGAGCTGGGCGAAAAAGTCGCGGCAATGCGGAGTTTCTTTGTTCACACACTCGGTCTGCAGCCCGGGGACCGGGTGGCGCTGATGATGCCCAACTGCCTGCAGTACCCCGTGTGTATCTTTGCCGCCCTACAAGCGGGCTTGACAGTCGTCAATGTCAACCCTTTGTATACCCCACGTGAGCTGAAACACCAGTTGAATGACGCGGGGGTTAAGGCGATTGTCCTGTTAGAGAACTTCGCGGTGACCTTGCAAGCGGTGCAGTCCGAAGTGTCAGTGCAGCACATTGTTCTGAGTGAGCTAGGCGACATGTTGCCCACACTCAAACGCTATCTTGTGAATGCGGTGGTGCGCTATGTCAAAAAGCTTGTGCCCGCGCACCATGTCACCGGGCATAGGCTACGCGATGCGCTACAAACCCCTGTTGATGAGAGTACGCGCCATGTCTGTGGGCACGATGATATTGCTTTTTTGCAGTACACCGGTGGCACTACAGGGCTGTCCAAAGGCGCGATGCTGACCCACGCGAATATGCTGGCGAACCTCGAACAGGCGGCAGTGTGGCTGCAGGCAGCGGGGATTCGTCCCGGGGCAGAGAAAATTCTCACCCCGCTACCGCTCTATCATATCTTTGCGCTGACAGCCAACTGCCTGGCCTTTATGCGCCAAGGCGCGCAGATTGTGCTGGTGCCTAATGCGCGGGATCTTCCTGCGCTCATCAAGACAATGCGCACCGAGAAGGTGAGCGTGATGACAGCAGTCAATACGCTGTACAACGCGCTGTTGAATGCGCCCGGCTTCTCTGAGCTAGACCACAGTGCTTTGCGCGTGTGTCTGTCAGGAGGAATGAGTACGCAGGCGGTCGTGGCCGAGCGCTGGAAGCAAAGCACCGGGGTGACGTTGGTTGAGGCTTACGGGCTGACAGAGACGTCACCGGCGGTGTGTATCAACCCTCTGGATCTGAGTGATTTCAATGGCAGCGTCGGCCTGCCCTTGCCCAGTACCGAAGTGTGTGTACGCGATCTCGATGGAAAGACATTGGCCCAAGGCGAGATCGGAGAGCTGTGCGTGCGGGGGCCGCAGGTGATGCGCGGGTATTGGAATCGCCCTGAAGAGACCAGCAAGTGTCTAGACGCTGAGGGATGGTTCCACACGGGTGACATTGCTCAAATGGACGAAAAGGGATACGTACGTATTGTCGATCGCCTCAAAGATATGATCGTTGTGTCGGGCTTTAATGTCTATCCCAATGAAGTGGAAGACATCGCCGTCGGCTGTGAGGGGGTGATTGAAGTGGGAGCGATTGGCGTGGCGGACGAGCGCACGGGAGAAGCCGTGCGTTTGATCGTGGTGGCCCAAGACCCTGCGCCCAGCGCTGAACAGGTCATCGCGCATTGTCGCGAGCATCTGACGCCCTACAAAGTGCCCAAGCAGATTGTCTTTGCCGACGAGCTGCCCAAAACCAATGTCGGAAAAATTCTACGGCGTGAGCTGCGCGATCAGCACGGAGACTGAAAGCATGTATGAGCTTCTGATCTCAGTCGAAGAACTCGCTGCGCTACGCGGCACAGCGGTCGTTTTCGATTGTCGGTTTCGGCTTGACGATCCCGGCGCTGGGAGCCAGTTCTATCAGCAGTCGCACATTCCAGGGGCGCATTATGCGCACCTGGATCAGCACCTCTCTGGGCCGGTGCAAGCCCTAGAGACCGGACGACACCCCTTGCCCGATCCTAGCGCATTTCGCCACTGGCTAGGCCAGTGTGGTGTGGGAGCGGATACGCAAGTCGTGGTGTATGACGACATGGGAGGGCTGTTTGCCTCGCGCCTGTGGTGGATGCTGCGCTGGCAGGGGCACCGCAGTGCGGCCTTGCTTGACGGGGGCTGGCAGGCGTGGTGTGCAGGACAAACCACAGACGCCTTGCAGCCTGACACGAACGCGCTGGGGCCGCTGCTCGAGCGCCCTGCCCTGGTCGAGACGCTGAGCGCCGAGCAAGTGCAAGGCTCGTCACATCGCCCTCTTGATGCCCGCTCGCCAGAGCGTTATCGCGGCGAGGTCGAGCCTTTTGGCCCTGTGGCGGGGCATATCCCTGGAGCGTGGTGTCTTCCTTTTGGCGCACACTTGGAGAATGGGTTCTGGCAAGAGCGCGCCAAGATAGCGGCCCGTCTTGATGCCTATGGCGATGACGTGGTGCTGTACTGCGGCTCAGGCGTGAGTGCCTGCAGCAATGCCTTGGCCTATGCCTTGGCGGGGAGAGACGTGCCAGCGCTCTATGTCGGTTCTTGGAGCCATTGGTCGCAAGACACAAGCAAGTTCGCTATTGAAACGGGCTGGCCCGACGATCACCCCACTCTAGAATAAGAGACAAGTCGGGCTTGGTGCTGGGCGTCGTGCTCGACCACGGCGTCATAGTGCGCAAAGTGACCGCGCTGACGGTCTTGCAGATAGCGCTGCAGGGCGTCTGCGACCACAAAAAACGCCAAGTCTTGCCACGGGATGTCTTCGGCGTGAAGCAGCCGTGTCTCTAGAGACTCGCTGCCTGCCGCGTGCGCGCCGTCGCGCAGTGTGCCTCGATAGAGCAGATACACCTGCGAAATATGCGGCAAGCTATAGCTGGCAAACAACACCAGATCATCAACCCGGGCCTCGGCCTCTTCGTAGGCTTCGCGCGCCGCGCACTGCGCGGTTGTTTCTCCGTTTTCCATGTACCCCGCTGGGACAGTCCAGAAGCCGTGGCGCGGCTCTATGGCGCGTCGACACAGTAGAATTTTCTCCTGGTATTCCACGATGCATCCTGCGACAAGCTTCGGGTTGAGATAGTGGATGTAGTCGCACTGCGAGCAGACACTGCGCTCAGCGTGATCGCCATCGGGAATGGCTTGGTGCAGTCTGTGGGCACACTGCGGGCAGTAGAGAACCTCTTGCATGACGGGAGCACGATTCGGAATAATGCTGATCATGACATAGGCGCGTGACTCATTGCGAGAAAAAATCTTTATAAGTTGCTTTATATGTTTTATATTAGCTATTGAATATAAACAAATTACGAGTAGTTTATGAAGCAATTCATCATCTTTGCTTTTGGCGCGATAGCCGCAGCCGGGGCGCAAGCGGGGGGATTTGATGCCAGCGTTGCAGGAGAATCCATAGAAGTGAATTACCAAATGGACTCTGCGCGCCTGATGCAAGGTGGCTCAGAGATCGACGGGGGCGTTTTCCTCAACAACCAAGGCAGCTATACCCTAACCGGCAAAATGCTAGCCGTAGGGCAGCAGGCGCGCTTTGATCAGCCTTTTCAGTTGGGTGTGGGGGCAAAAGCCTACGCCGGTGA
>CAKZUS010000291.1 GCA_937921805.1 uncultured Granulosicoccaceae bacterium | reverse complement strand
GCCATAGAGCCACGGCGCCCAGTGCTGCAAAGTCTCGGGGGGGATGCGCGCCACGGCCAGCATGCACAAGAAAGCCACCCCGAGGCGAATCACCTGGCGCTGCATCATGGCCTCGCTCTCACCGCTGGCACTATAGAGAATACCCAGCCCCGCTCCCGCTAAGACGAGCAACAAACAAAGCAGCACCCAGTCGAGACGCAGCCAGTCAAAAATCAGAGCAAACAGGCTCTGCCTCGCGCTCATTGCGCCAACGCCAGCCGGTTAGTTGGCTCGATGTCGTTGAGATAGGCATCGAGCACCCGCCGCGCTACTGGCGCCGCCACACCGCCACCAGAGCCACCGTGCTCTACCAAGGTCAAGATGGCAATACGGGGGGCCTCGATGGGAGCAAAGCCAACAAACAGCGCGTGGTCTCGGAGCTTGCGCTCTAGGCCTTCGGCGTTGTACTCCTCGTCTTGCTCGATGCTAAACACCTGCGCCGTCCCCGTTTTGCCTGCGACCGAATACGCCGCGCCCTCAAAAGCCTTGCGCGCCGTTCCCAGAGGGACGACTGCTGTATCGCGCATAGCATCGATAATATAGCGCCACTGCTCTGGCGAGGCATCATAAACGGGTTGAGCAGGAATGGTGCGCGAGAAATAATGCATCTCCCCATCAATGCGCTCCCCTTTGTGCAAACGCGGCACCGGCGTCAGCCCACGGCTGGCCAACTGCGCCACACTCATAGCCAGTTGCAACGGCGTGGCCAACATAAACCCCTGTCCAATTCCAGCAATCAGTGTCTCGCCGGGGTACCAAATATCATTCTTATTGCGTCGTTTCCAGTCTCGCGTCGGCACCAAGCCGCTGCGCTCGCTGGGCAGGTCAATCCCCGTTGGCACGCCCAGACCAAAATCCTTCATTGACCCCGCCAAATCATCGATGCCCATGCGATGCGCCAGCTCATAGAACACCACATCGCAGCTTTGCTCAATCGCGGCATCGAGTTGCACTTTTCCGTGTCCCCAGCGCTTCCAGTCGCGATAGCGATGATCGACATTCGGTAATTGGTAGTATCCCTTGCACACATGCCCTTCACTCGCCGAGGTGAGTTGGAGTCGCAACGAGGCCAGGGCAAGATGCGGCTTAATCGTCGACCCTGGTGGGTACTGCCCATAGACCGAGCGATTGAACAGCGGGCGCTCGGGGTTCTCGTTCAAGGCTTTGTAGTCCGCCACACTGATGCCATTAACAAACAGATTCGCATCAAAAGCCGGATGACTGACCAGAGCTAGCACTTCGCCCGTAATGGGGTCTATCGCGACAATTGACCCGCTCTCGTCGCCCAATGCCTCCGAGGCCGCATGTTGCAACTGGGTATCGAGGCTCAGCACCAAATCCTGTCCTGGCTGAGGGGGCACGCGTTCGAGCGTACGCACCACCCGCCCCGCAACATTGGCCTCAACCCGCTCAAAGCCCGTCTCGCCGCGTAGCTCCTGCTCATAGTAGTGTTCAATGCCCGTCTTGCCGATGTAGCTAGCATTGGCATAGCTACCGAACTCCGAGTCTCGCAGCTCTTTTTCGTTAATACGCCCCACATAGCCCACAGCGTGCGCCATCAGCTCCCCCTGGGGATAGTTGCGCACCAGCGTCGCGGCCACGTCCACCCCGGGGAACAAATGCCGCACGACAACAAAGCGGGCCACTTCGCTCTCGCTCAAGTGGCCGCGTATAGGCACCGGCTCAAAGCGTCGCGAGCGCCGCAGTAGCTTGCGAAAGCGCTCTTCCTCGCTCTCGCTAATGTCCATCACCTCGCGCAAAGCCGCCAGGGTCGCGTCAACGTCTTCGACCTCTTCATGCACCATCTGCAACTGATACGACGGAAGATTTTGCGCCAATACCACGCCGTTGCGATCGAGAATCATGCCCCGAGTAGGTTCTAAGGCCCGCACGCGTACGCGGTTGTTTTTGGACTCTGCTGCATAGTGTTCATGCTCTACCCATTGCAGGTACACCAAGCGCCCAATCAGCACGCTCAATAGGCACAATGCCGCCAGTCCAGCGACTACGGCTCTCACACGAAACAAATGCCCCTCAAAATAGGGGTCACGCATCCGATCGCGCATTAGACCTTCTCCGCTTCAGGGGCCAGCGACCAATCGATGCCCGATTGTCCGTGTTGCTGCAAATACGCATTGGCGCGCGAGAAGTGGCGACACCCCAAGAACCCCCGATGTGCCGACAGCGGCGAGGGGTGCGGCGCCTGCAGCACTAGGTGCCGGTCGCGATCAATAAACTGTCCTTTTTTCTGCGCGTAGCTGCCCCATAGCAAAAACACCACGTGCTCTCGTTCACTCGCCAAGGCGTTCACGGCGGCATCGGTAAAGTGCTCCCAGCCTTTGCCAGCGTGCGCACCGGCCTGCCCCGCTTCAACAGTCAACACACTATTGAGAAGCAGCACGCCACGCTGCGCCCAGGGCAAGAGGTTTCCGTGTGCCGGGGGGGCTAGCCCCAGATCGTGCTGCAGACTCTTGTAAATATTCTGTAAAGACGGCGGTATTCGCACGCCGGGGCGCACCGAAAAACTCAAACCCTGCGCCTGTCCTTCACCGTGGTAGGGGTCTTGCCCCAGGATGACCACTTTGACAGCGTCGAACGGCGTGGCGCTAAAAGCGGCAAAAATATCGTCTCCAGCTGGAAAAATCTTGGCGCCAGCAGTATGGCGTTGTTGTAAGTATTGACGCAGAGCCTGCATATACTCTGCATCGAATTCGACACGCAGGCGCTGCAACCAGCTAGGCTCCAGTCGGATTTCTCGTTCGCTCAATGCGTACTCCAGCAGAAAGACAGCGCGCAGCGCGCACTGAGGCAACAATAACGATATGCTTGGATTATCTTACCGTGCATAGGTTCAGCGTGACGCGCATTGCCCAGTCATTAAGACTTCTCTTGGCGACCCTTCTACGCCACTGTGCCGCAACGCGCCCGCTACTGGGCCAATTACTGGGCCAAATATCGGGCTGCTCACCAAGCAGGCTCCGCCTCGCAGCCTTGGTCTATTGCGCCCCGGCATTCATGACACCAGCGTGGGCGCAGCAGTGCACG
>CAKZUS010000290.1 GCA_937921805.1 uncultured Granulosicoccaceae bacterium | reverse complement strand
CGGGGGTCGCGGGTTCGAGTCCCGTCCGCTCCGCCAAGATGTTTAGGGACCTTCGGGTCCCTTTTTTTTGATTGGTTATAATTAAAATTTTGCACTGATGGACCGCCCATGCTGCTGAACCTTCGTGATAGCGTCAAAAATTCTCGTTACGCCAAGTACGTCATCGTTGGCCTTATCGCCATCCCTTTTGGCCTAGTTGGCATTAACTACTATATTGGTGGGCATACGCTGCCCCCTGTTGCCAGTGTCGAAGGCACGTCTATTAGCGCCGCTGAGTTTGATGGCGAACTGCGAGCCGTGCAGGCACAGATGCGTCGCATGTTCCAAGGCAACGTGCCCCCAGCGCTGCTCAACAGCCCGAATATCATCAACAACGCGCTTGAGACAGCTGTGCTGCGTGAGCTGAGTGCTCAGCATAGTGCTGCGCTATCGCTGGCGGTGTCGGATGAGCAGCTCGGCGCCGAATTGCTTAGTAGCCCGACTTTTCAGCTCGATGGCCAATTTAGCCCCGAGGCTTACCAGCGAGAGCTGGCCTCTCGCGGCTTCACCCCGGCTGGCTATGAGCAAACGCTGCGTGAAGAACTCGCCTCCAACCAGCTGACCAATTTGTTGCGCGGTGGAGACTTCGTTTTGACCAGCGAGCGGGAACGCTCGGCAGCGCTGGCCGGGCAAACCCGAGATGTAAGCTTTGTGACGCTGTCGGCGGAGCTAGATCGCGAGGCGATTACGGATGCGGCCTTACAGCAGTATTTTGAAGAGCAGGGCGACCGGTACGAAACACAGGCGCGCGCCAAAGTGGAATACATCAAGCTCGATAGAGCGTCTATCGCTGCAGCGATTGATGTCGATGACGCCGCTGCGCAGAGCTATTTCGAGCGCAACAAAGCCTCTTTTGGTGCCACTGAAGAGCGGCAGATCGCACATATTTTGTTTGAATCTGATCGCGAGCGTGCTGAAACGGTTTTGCAATCGCTACGTGACGGTGCCGATTTCTTCGAGACGGCTCAACGCGAGTCTGAAGATGTCGGCTCTGCAGAGCAAGGGGGCGATCTGGGGCGCTTTGATCGCGGTGTCATGGTCGAGGCGTTTGATGATGTGGCTTTTGCTTTGGAAAAAGGCGAGTTGAGCGATGTCGTAGAAACCGAGTTTGGCTATCACCTGATAAAGGTCCTTGATATCTACGACAGTGGCGTGGCGAAGTTTGACGAAGTAAAAGACGAAGTCTTAGATCGTATACGCACCGATCAAGCAAGTGTTGAGTTTGGTGATCTCGTTGAAACTATGGCAACCGTCGCCTACGAGGAGGACTCGTCTCTGTCTCCGGCTGCGCAAGAAATTGACCGGCCAGTGCTGACCTCAGAGTGGGTGACCGCTGAGCGTGGAGCTGGTGACATTGATGCGGGTAACGTTCTCGCTGCCGTGTTCTCGGAGACGGTGCTGGGCGAGCGTCGCAACTCAGAAGTGTTGCAGTCTAATGACGATACGGCGATCGTGCTGCGCATTGCAGAATATGAAGCCCCGCGTCCACAAACACTTGATGAAGTGCGAGAGCAGGTGCTGGATGACTTGGCCCGCGATAATGCTTCACAGGCCCTGTCAGCGCGCGTGGAATCTGTGTTGGAGATGTTGCAATCTGGAGTGCAGGGCACAAGCGAAGGCCTGCTCAATTGGGCGCGAGACAACGATATGACGCTCGATACAGTCGAGACGGTTGGACGTAGCGGCAAAGACGCGGTGGATGCACAATTTGCGCAGGCAGTGTTCCAGCTGCCCAAAGATCAGACCTATGGCTCACACCAACTGCGTAGCGGCGACTGGGTTGTGTTTGGTGTAGAAAATATCCAGCCCGGCCCAATTGATACCGAAGTGACGATCAACAGCACCTTGGCAGAACTGCAGGCAATGCGTGCCGGACTGCGTGCAAACTCTGATGTGGTGATCAATGAAGCGGCTATCAGCCAGATTCTTAACTTTGAGTCGCCTTAACAGCTTTGTCTTGTAAATCTTTATTCATGCATGCATTTATGCGCATGAGTACATGGATGTACGCTCTATGCTCTTGGGCCGTTTTGCGCGGCCTGTGAGCATAGAGGCAAGGCAAAGCCGCTAAGCTAACTAAGCGAGCCAGTTAGCTTGTGCTGCCTGCTTGACCAGCCTGGGGCTGCGGCATGCCAGTAATATTGAAGCCATTGTCAACGTAGATAACTTGGCCGGTAATGCCTGAGCTGTGCTCTGAGGCCAGAAATGCGGCGGTGTTGCCTACTTGCTCGGTGGTGATGTTGCCGGGAATCGCCGAGCTGCTGGCGACAAAATCTAAGATCTTTCTAAAATCGCCAATGCCTGAGGCAGCTAGTGTTTTGATCGGGCCAGCCGATATCGCATTGACCCGAATGCCTTGCGGCCCCATGGCGACGGCCATATACCGAGTGGTGGCTTCGAGACTGGCTTTGGCGACGCCCATGAGATTGTAATTGGGCATGGTGCGCTCTGAGCCAACATAGGTCAGCGTCAGCAAGCTCGCGCCAGGATTGAGTAAGGGACGGGCAGAGCGCGCCATCGCAGCGAAGCTGTAAGCGCTGATGTCATGTGCAACGCCAAAACCCTCTCGGGTGATTGCATCAACGAAATCGCCCTGCAATTGTTCGCCTGGCGCAAAGGCAATGGCGTGCAGAAAACCATCAAAATTTGCCCAAGTTTGCCCTAGCTCTGCAAACAATTGGCTAATCTGCGCGTCATCGCTAACATCGCAGGGCAGAACGAGTTCGCTGCCTACTTCAGCGGCCAGCTTGACCACCCGCTCGCGCAGTCGATCTCCCATGTAGGTGAAGGCTAGCTCAGCTCCTTGCGCGTGCATGGCTTTGGCCACTCCCCAGGCAATGGAGCGATTACTGGCCACCCCAGTGATTAAATACTTCTTGCCGCTTAATGTGCCCATGTTATTGGTGTCCATAGTGTTTGCGAGGCACTGTGCCTGCCTGTTTTAGTGATTGCAAGTGCTGAAGCCGAATTGGCTGTCTTGAATTGATATTCAACCCAGTTAAGAGAAAACTTGGAGCCTTGCGGAAGCCTTAGATCTGGGAGAGTCCCAGCAAAATCCGTGAATAGAGTCGGCTTAAAGCCTCGATATCATCGAGTTCTACCCGCTCGTCGAGCTGGTGAATGGTTGCGTTGCGAGGGCCTATTTCTACCACTTGGGGGCATAGAGTGGCGATAAACCGCCCATCCGAAGTGCCTCCGCCAGTCGAGAGAGTGGGGGTTATGCCTAACTCGGCATGAATGGCTTCGCTGCTGATTTGTGTTAACTGCCCCGCGGGCGTGACAAAGGGCGCGCCAGAGAGCCGGTGCTTAAGGGTGTATCGCAAGCCCGCCTGCGCTAAGTCTTGATGTAGCTGCGCCAGCAGTGACTCCTCGCTCGATGACGGGGAGAAACGAAAATTGGCGCGCAGAGAAATACTGCCAGGGATGACGTTGTCTTGCCCGGTTCCTGCATGGATGTTGGATATTTGAAAACTGGTCTGTGGGAAGGCGGGGTGCGGGGCATCCCAGACCCGCTGCGCCCACAGTGCGAGCAAAGGGGCGATAGCATGCACAGGATTGTCTGCCAGCTGTGGGTAGGCGACGTGGCCTTGTGTGCCGTGTATATCGAGAGCGATGTTCAAAGAGCCGCGCCGGCCGTTGCGGATCAGGTCGCCGAGGGTGTGGTCGCTGCTTGGCTCTCCGACTATGCAATAGTCCATTTTTTCATCGCGCGCGCGCAGCTGCTCAATCACGTGCCGCGTGCCATGTAGAGCCGGGCCTTCTTCGTCGCTGGTGATCAGTAGGCCCAGATCTAGAGGCAGTTCTGGAGTGCGATCTAGGGTCGTGGTGGCAGCATGGCAAAACGCGGCAATACTCGATTTCATATCGGCAGCCCCTCGTCCCCACAGAAAGCCCTCTGCTAGCTCGCCAGAGAAAGGAGGAAATCGCCATTGCTCCAATGGTCCTGTTGCCACTACATCAGTATGTCCGGCGAATACACAATGCGCCGCTTGCCCACGCTTGCGGGTGAAATAAGCGTTACTTACTTCTTCGCAGTCAAACGACTCACACACAAAGCCATATGGGGCGAGCCAGCTGGCTATCAAGTCAATGCAGCCGTGGTCATCGGGGGTCAAAGAAGGGCGTTGTACGAGAGCCTGCGCCCAGCGTATAGGAGTAGATGTCATGG
>CAKZUS010000289.1 GCA_937921805.1 uncultured Granulosicoccaceae bacterium | reverse complement strand
ATTGCTGGCCGCCACTACGGGCATTGTGGGGGCGACGGTCGTGGCGATGGGCCTGATTTCTTTGCCCGCCATGCTGCGCAACGGCTATAGCAAGAGCCTCGCGACGGGGACAATTTGCGCCTCGGGGACGCTGGGACAAATTATTCCCCCGTCTATTGTCTTGATTATTTTGGCCGACCAGTTGGCCAGCGCGGCCGATCAGGCCGCAACGCTACGCCAAAACGCCTATAAAGCGGCGACGGGAGAGTTCTCCATGCCGGCGGAGTTCGCAGTGACAGGGGCGAGCGCGGGCGACATGTTCTTGGGGGCATTTTTGCCCGGCTTGGTGCTGGTGGGTTTGTACATGCTGTACATCCTGGTGTATGCGCTGATTCGCCCCTCGGTGGCGCCACCTGTGAAGTACGACGGCATTTATGATCGCTGGTTTTTCGTTAGCGTATTACTGGCTTTGGTCCCGCCGCTGGCTTTGATCTTTGTGGTGCTCGGCTCCATCATCATGGGAGTGGCGACGGTCAACCAAGCCGGCGCCATCGGGGCTGTAGGCGCGACGATCATGGCGGGTTATCGTCTCACGCGAGGGCAGCGACGGAGCTACTGGCCTGCGATACTGGCGATCTTGTCGTTGCTGCTTATTGTGGTGGCGATCAATCTCGAAGAGATCAATATCAAAAGCCTGCATACCCCTGAGCAAGAGCGCGCCGCGTTGATGGCTTTGGTGGGCGTGGTCGGGCTGATGGCTGCTGTATTCTGGAGCTTGCTGCGCACGATGCGCATCGACGACACCCTACACGGGGTGATGGTTGAGACGGCCAAGACCACGTCGATGGTCTTTATCATCCTCATTGGTGCGGCCATGTTGACAGCGGCGTTTCGTGGCTTTGGCGGCGAAGAGCTGGTGCGAGAGTTTTTGCATGGCCTCCCGGGGGGATTCTGGGGGCAGTTTATTGTCGTCATGCTGGTGATCTTCTTATTGGGGTTCTTTCTCGACTTTATCGAGATTGCTGTAGTGGTGGTGCCGATCGTGGCGCCCATATTACTGTCTGATCCACAAGCCAATATCACTGCGGTGTGGTTGGGAGTGATGATTGGTTTGAATATCCAAACCTCATTCTTGACGCCGCCTTTTGGATTCGCCTTGTTTTATTTGCGCGGAGTCGCGCCGCCAGAAGTCAAGACCACGCAGATATACAAAGGCGCCTCGGTGTTTATCGCCCTGCAGCTCTTGGGCCTTGTGGTGGTGGGAATGAACCCTTCATTGGTGAACTATCTCCCCGCGCGCACTCAGCTCACCTCAGAGACTGCGCCACCGCCGAAGAACCCGCGCTTGCAGTATTGCCTCGAAGAGCATGTGTTTACGGTGTACGCCCAGAGCCGCACCGAGATTGATGAACTGGCTCGACGCGCTGGGGCGCTAGATGCCTCTGCACTGCCCGAGAAACAAGCCAAAGCCTGGTCGGAGTTTGTCGCAGGCGTGCCCAAGACCTATGAGCGGGTGCAGGCGGTACGCGATGCCGAAGCGAGCCGCATGGCGCTCGTGCCGGAGTACGCTGACTATCACCGCGCGGCACGGGCGCTGCAGAGTGATCGTGCCGAGGCCGAGGCAGAAATCAAAGCGGCCCAAAAAACGGCGAAAAGTCGCTATGTGTCGGACGAGGAGCGAGCGCATGCGCAAGCACAATTGCTGCTGTGGCAAGCCAAACTCGACGCAATCCCCGCTCCTCCTGAGGACTGGAAAGAGCGTAATGGCGCCTATCGAAAACTGGCCTTAGATGAGAAGAAAGCGCGTGGAGCCTATCGCCGTCACGTGGATACCACCTATGCCCACCTCAGTGAGCTGCGCGCCCAACTGCGCAGCGCCTCAGCGATCGAACCGGTGGTGAGCGCCTTGAAGGCGCTCGATGCAGAAAGTGGTGACATCGAGACGCTACTCGCTGATATAAAACTGATCGAGAGCGCGAGTGACGAGATCTATGGGGCGAGCGGTATCCGCTCTGCGCTGGGCAAAGCGCGCCGAGAGCTGAAAAAACAAAACCGCTCTAATGCGCTGAACCTGATCCAAGATGCGATGAATACGGCTGAATCTGAGCAGAGCTGGCGTCTGGCCGCGCAGCCGATGCTGGCAGAGCTGACAGAGCTGGATGCGGCTTTGGCCCTGCACATTGGCTTGCGCCAACAGCAGCGTCTCAGCACAGCACAAGCCGAAGCCGTGGCCTCTTGCTTGGCAGTGCATCGTGATATCTCTTTGTCATTTTGAGCCAGTCGCCGCTTTAATATCAATAGCGTCGGTCGATAGAGTGACTAACAATCACTCCGATAATGGTTGATGGCAGAAGCACTCGTATTGAGCTTACTGTTTTTACTGGGATACTCCATCGCGGGGTATCCCGTTTTGTTGGAGCTATTGGTACGCTTGCGCGCTGGCAAGGGACGGCCTTCCCCTCATTCTGGTGAGGCTAGCCGCGTTAGGCATGGTCGTTGGGCATCGCCGCCGCCAGTGCAGTTGCTGATGAGTGTATACAACGAGGCTGAAACTCTGCCGGCCAAGCTCGACAGTCTGGCGGCGTTGCGTTATCCCGGGTCTCTACAATTGCTCGTCATCGACGACGGCAGCACCGATGACAGCGGCGCTATCGTGGCGGCGACGGCGATGCCTTTTGCTGTGCGAGTGATTCGCCTGGAGAGCAATTCGGGCAAGGCCGTGGCCTTAAATACCGGCATGCAAGAGGTTGATGCCCCCGTGACAGTGTTGACCGATGCACGCCAAGCCCTCGATGCTGACGCGGTAACGGCTTTGGTGGAAGTCTTGCAAGATCCCGACTTCGGAGCGGTCAGCGCGGAGCTCATTCGTCGTGATGGAGTGGCGGGTTTGTACTGGCGCCTAGAGCGCTGGCTGCGGCGCCGAGAGGGTGAGCTGTGGTCTTGTGTTGGGGCGAGTGGGGCGCTGTATGCCATCGACTCTGCGCACTACACTCCGCTTTTGCCCGATACCATCTTGGATGACTTAGAAATCCCCATGCAGATCGCACGACAAGGCTATCGAGTCGGGTTTTGCACGGCGGCGCGGGTGTATGAAGCAGAGATTGCCGACAGCCAAGAGCTGCACAGCAAAGTGCGCACGCTAATTGGAAATTTCCAAAGCATGTCACGACACCCCTGGTTACTAAACCCTTGGGCCAACCCGCTGTGGTGGCAGTTTGTGTCGCACAAAACCCTACGCTTGCTGATGCCCTGGATGTGTATGGGCATCACTGTGGTGAGCTTATGGCAGGTGGCGCGCACAGGTGCGCTGGCCTGGGTGCTGTTTCTTGTTATGCAGATAGTGAGCTATGGCACCGCGCTGGCAGCGCAGCGCTGGCCGGGGTTGCGGCGCGCGCGCCCTGTGGGGGCGCTTATCGGGGCCTTGCACGGCTTTGGCATGCTGAATCTCGCGGCGCTGATCGCCGCGTGGCGCTTTGCACGCGGCGACTACAGCGGACGCTGGAAAGAGCAGTCTAAACGAGAAGACTTAATAGATAAGATCTAATAGAGAAGACCTAGAGCTTGTAGACATCGCTCCACTGCGCGCGCAGGGCGTCTTCTTTTCCTGCCGGTGCGAGCACGGCTTGAGAGAAAGTCTCGCCAAGATACGTACTCGCGACCCGCTCCAGATCCGCTTTGGTCACACTCAGCAGGCTAGCGCGCCGCTGGCGTCGCAGCGCGGGATCGCGCCCATAGAGGCGTGCATAGTGATCGGCGCGCGCCCCACCAGCGGGTGATTGGGGTTTGTCTACGCTGCTAATCACCCCTAAGATGGCTTGCTCTAGCAGCTCTGGATCATGGCCGTCGCTGTGCATCCACTCCACGCAACGGCTGAAGTCGGACAGCGTCTCATCCAGGCGTGGATCGCGATACGAGAACATGCGAAAAGCACCGATCTCACTGTCATAGCTCGCCCCGCCGCCATAGGCGCCGCCACGCTCGCGGATGGCGCTGTGCAAAAATCCATCGCGTAAGTACTGCGCCAAGATCGCCAGAGCAGGCGAGTCGGCGTGTCCACTGGGCACGGCCGCCCAAGCCCGGGCGCAGTAGTTGACTGTGGCATTAATTAGCCATAGCTCATTGACATGCTCGCGCACCGGAGGGAGGGCGAGCATGGGACTGGCTTCGCCGTTCTCGGGCCAGGTCGTTGTAGCGGCGCCACGCATCATCTCCAAGCCTTCGCTGTCGCCGATGTGCAGCCACTGCCGCGGCTGAGCAGCCACGAGTTGGTGCAGCTCGGCGAGCTGTGCGCCTAAGGCTGCCCGCTCTTTGTCGTCTTCCAGGCGCTTGACCAGTGCTTTGAGTGTGCGAATCCCGGCCATGCCGCCGCTGTGATAGCTCGCTTCGGCCAGGCTCGACATTTTGCGGCTCGCTGCGCTCATCGCGTAGCCGTGGCCGCTGCCTGCGACTCCTGATTCGCGCCCGGTGGCCTTTTGCTTGAGCAGGTCCAAAATCCGGTCGGTTTCGTCAAAGCGCACCCCGTCCAAGGTGTCGAGGATCAGCTGGTTTTGACGCATTACGGCGCGGTTGAGGCAATGGGCAGAGAGCACTAGATGGTGCT
>CAKZUS010000288.1 GCA_937921805.1 uncultured Granulosicoccaceae bacterium | reverse complement strand
TATCGAGCACACCTAAAATAATCTCAGGAAGGCGAGGGCTAAAGCGAGGATAATACTCCAATATCGGCCAGAGTGTATAGCTTTTATACATCAGCTCAAGCACATATAAGAACCCTCCCGAGACAAACAATATCGCCACATAGGCATGCAATAAAAAAATACTGGTATACGAGGTGCTTTCTTGGCTGAGGGGGGAGTAGGCATCAGAGGAATTCGCGCCGCGCTGAAAATCCAGAAAATACCCGGCCGCACTGATCCCTGAGGCCAAAGCGCCGAGTACTACAGCAAACAGCAGACCAAGAAAGCCTTCTTTTACCAACAGCAAGCTCACATGCGCCCAGGAAAGATCCATCGTCTGATACTGCGTTGCCACCTCCGGCACGAGCAGCAAGCACAGCGCCATAACGACTCCTGTGCGCACCAGCCCCGAGGGAAGCAGCTGACCAATAAACGGCACGATAGAGAGAAAACCAAGCATGCGTGCCGAGGAGAGCAACAAGCTCACTATCAGCACATGGGCCAGCTCTGCTTCACTGCCAATGCCCTGCATCACCCGTCCCGCCTATTGGCGCAGATGGGGCAGCTGCTCAAAGATTTGCAGCGTGTACTCCATCATTTGCGCGCCAGCCCACGGGACCACCGCCACCAAAGTCACAATCAAGGCAATCAACTTGACGGCAAAACTCAGTGTCTGCTCTTGGAGTTGAGTGACGGCCTGGAAAATACTCACAAGTAGCCCTACGATGGTCGCCACCAGAATCGGCGGCATAGACAGCAGCAGCACGATCACCATGCCGACATTGGCGTAGTGGATCACCAACTGGTCGTTCATACGTAGCTCAGTACGAGCGCGTGCAGGAGACGCGCCCACCCATCGACCAAGACAAACAAAAACAGCTTGATCGGCAGCGAGATCGTGACGGGCGAGACCATCATCGCTCCCAGTGCGATCAATATATTCGACACCACCAAATCAATGACCACAAAGGGCAGATACAGCAAGAAGCCAATCTCAAAGGCACGGCTCAGTTCCGTCACGACAAACGACGGGATCAGTATCACCAGATCAGTAGAACGCACCGAGGCGGCCATATCGGCGGTCCACAGACGTTGCGCAGCCTCAAGAAAAAAAGCCTGCTCGCGCTCATTGGCAAAGCGCAATAGGTATTCGCGCATCGGCTCAGCGGCGCTGTGCAGCAAAGCCAACCAGTCATCGACTGTCTCAAAGCTACGCCCCGGCTCCATCACGCTGTTGGCCACCTCGGAGAATACCGGCTGGCTAATAAACGCCGTCAGCACTAGTGTCACGGCATAAATCACCAAATTCGGCGGTACTTGCTGCAAGCCCAAGGCATTGCGCAATAGCAACAGCACCACGACCACTTTGGTATATGCAGTCATCATCACGATTACAAACGGCAGCGCCGAGACCAGGATCAGTACAAAGACAATACTGATCGGATCGGGTAATCCCGTCATTGTCCGAGCTGCACCACGCGCACAGCCACCTCACCGTCAACGTCCATGAGCTTGCCACGCCCGACCTTTTTGCCATTTGCAATCAGGTCCACCGGCGCACTGAGATCGCGTCCCAGTGGAATCGTGTATCCGGGCAGCATCTGCTGCAACTGCTGCAAGGTCACATTCACCCGCCCCAGCTCAAAGTGCAGCTGCACAGGCAGTGCATCACTTAGTGCGTCAGCATTTGCCGCGTCTTTGTCGCCCATATCATAGCCCTCGTGTTCAATCGTCAGCGCGCCATCGCGCAGCGTCGCGGTATAGGCAAGACTGCCCACAGCCACTCCCAATCTCTCGCGCCTTCCAGCATGGCGCTCCAGCATCACCGCATCACCCACACGTAGTGATTGCCAAGCCTCAAGACTCAAAACCGTGCTGCCCAGAACTAAGCGAGCGCTAAACTCCATGCTCTCTGGCGCACTCCACGCTTGCACGCCGGTGTTTGGCAATGCCCGCGTCAATTCGCTCAGTAAAGAGTCCGGCCAGCACAGCACCAGTTTTCCCTGCCCGCCTTTGGCCACATCAATATGTAAGCCAACAAGGAGGTTCGCCATGCGCAGAGCCTGACTGGGGAGCTGATGGCTGACCCGGCGCACACTGATGCGCTGCCCCAGGTTCTCTTCGAAGTAACGCAAAATGGGGGCCGCCATGCGCTCAATCGCAACGGCTCGCAGTGCTGCAGGTAGGTCTTCGGAGAAAATATGAGGATGGTGCGCATCGAGCAATTGCTCGGCAATATGCCCTTCTAGCGCCATCCAAGCGCTGCGTCGGCCAATCGTTAAATGCAACACCAGCGGCGACGTGACCGTGGGCAATGGCCACACCGGGTGAAAACGATACTGGACCTCTCCGACCGAGAGATAACCATAACGGCGCTGCGCATACAATACACGCGCACTGTGCATCATCACCCGGCTCATTTTCTCCGGGTGCAGCACACGAGCTTGACGTAGAGGTATCGCTGGCTTCGCAGAGGCTAAGTCACGAGTATTCATACCAGAATCCATCGCGCCTTTTCGCTCGTTGTGAGTTGTACGGGAACATAAGCATAAGCTGCGCCAAGTTTGCTTAACGCTCCGTGATAGCGCGTTGCATCGCGGTGCGTAATCGCTCTAGCTGCTCCTCTAGCCCCAAATGAATGACCCCATGCACCGTCTCTAGCTGGCACTGTGTTACATCTAGCGTCGCATCAGCCCTCAGACTCAGCGTGCCGTCGTACTCTTGCACCTCCAACACTGCTCTCGCGTTGTCGAGCTGCTCTGGGGCTACGCGCAGAGTAAGTTGTGGCTCACTGCGCCCTTGCTGTACCCCGCGCGACACCATACTGGTGAGACGCTCTTTATCGCTCAGCTCTCCGAGCAGCTTGCTGGTCGTAGCCATCACTAGATCAACAATCTGTGTCTCGTGTTCGCGCCAGAAACGCTCACGCGTAGCGGCCAATTCTGCAGTCGCCTCGGCAAAGGCCTGCAGCCCCTCTTGGCGGGCCTGCTCACGAATCACGACCGCCTGCGCCTCAGCCTCTTCCTTGGCCTTGCTGATGATGCCTTGCGCGGCGCGCTTTGCAGCAATCAAAAACTTTTTACCCGTATCCCAGTGCTCAAGCTCGGATGCCGGCACCACCGGCCCTCCCACAAATCGGGGCGAGCGGGCTGTGGAGCGCATAGACGACGGCGACTCAGTCATGGGAGATTCTCTGGTTTTCATCCTGAATCGACTCTGGGAGATGTGCCTGCACCACGTCGAAAAACAAGCCTCGACGCTCACTCGCCCCCCGAACGTTCAATACCTCAGCGGGCAGGCGCAATAGCACACGCCAGCGCAAAGCAGGCGGCAGAGCACTGACCCAGTGCGTGACACAGCTCCAGCCATCGGCTCGAATCTGTGCTTGGAGCAGCGTTGCATCGGTATACATTTGCGGATTAATCAGCCCTTCATGCCGCGCTCGAAGTCCCAAAGCAGCGCGAAACCCTTCTTCGCCTGTGAGATTCATCACGCCCCCCACCGTCGCTTGCAACACAGAGTGTGTCACCGAGTGGACGTTGAGCACTAGACCACAAATCATCGCGACTCGCTCCAAGGTTTGCGCATCCAATAACGCACTGCGATGGCTCAGTGGAACAAAATCCAAATGATAGCTTTGATTCAAGCGCAGCCGCCGCGATAGCAAGGCGCACAGTTTGCGCGCGCTGCGCGGGTGTTCGAGCCACACGCTCCATTGCTCTGGCGCGACACCCAATATCTGCGTTACTCGACTGGGGTGGAGCCATTGGCTGGGGCGCCAATTGAACACCACTACCCGCTCAAACCAGGCATCGCTCAGGCCTCGCAGATAATGCTGCTCTGCACTGGTGAATGTCATTAGCCGCGCGCTGGAGCTTGGCGCTGAACCACTGCCGCACGACGATACTGGCGCACTTGACGCTCTGCGCGCTGCAATGACCAGTACATCCAGGCTCCAAAGAGCAAACCGACCCCAGCAATAGCGAGCAAGAGATACATCGTCAGGCGCAAAGACGTCGAACTAGAGGGATGCACCCATACGCCAAAGACCTTGATCAGCTCGTTGCCCTTCGCCGCGCCATTCGTGATCGGATCGGCCTGAAATAGCGTCACCGATACTTTGTCATACAACAAGCCCTCGACCGCATTGGTAATCAACAGCTTGATTTGCGACGTCAGGCGCTCTGTGGCGATTCCTTCGCGGTGGCGTATCATCACCGCCGCTGATGAGGGCTGCTGCGCGACTAGTGGCGAGTTGGTTTGTGGTACGACCACGTGCACACGCGCCGACAGCACGCCATCAATCTGCGAAATGGTTGCTGAGAGTTCTTGCGACAAGGCATACAAAAAACGCGCACGCTCTTCGGTCGGCGAAGAGATCAGGCCGTCTTTTTTGAAGATATCCCCCATCCCCACAAACCCTTCGCTGGGATACCCCGCACGTTTGAGCAAATCTACAGCCCGAGGGAAATCGCTCTCGTCCACCATCACCGTGGCGCCCTCTTTGGTGAGCGTTTTCGATGCAGGAATCGCGTTGCGCATTAGCTCAGAGATCATCTCATTGGCTTCTTTTTCCGCCACACCAGCGTATAGCGTGACATCGCAGGCGCTCACCATCAGTGCGCACGCCACGATCCATGCCCGCCACAGAATGCGCCCCCACCGAGTTGCTTGCACCGGCGATCTCTCTTGGCTACTGGCCACGGAGCAGCATGTCATTTGTTTTCTGCAACTTGCCCATCGTGGCGGAGAACAAATCCTCCGTCACGGTCATCTGCGCCACCCGAACTTGCGTTTGCATGGTCTCGCGCATGACGTCATTCATTGAGGCATATCCCTCAGCCAAAGGATCTCCGTCGTGGTTTGCAGCGCCCACGCCGCTGTCGACATGGCTGCGGTCAAATCCCGTGCTGTCGCCCTGTCCGACGCTCAGCTGCGCGCCCTGAAAATCGGCAAACGGGGAGGCCTCAACCTCGGCGCCATTGAAATCCAAGACACCCGTCTCTGAGACAGACTCCAATACCGATTGGTACTCGTTCTGCATAGAGCGCAGCGCATCGACCATCTGTGCCCCGAGATCATCAGTAGATACCGCCTGTGATTGCTCTAAAGCCATAGAAAACAGGTCTGCACGACGCTGTAGATCCGTGCTCGCCAGGTCATCAACAGAACCGGGTTGCAGTGATGCGGCGGCGATATTTATCGCTTCCATAAACCTCTCCTAGCAAGCAAAGTGGCTTGAGTCGCGAATAAGGGAAAAGTATTCATTGGCGTAGTAGTCCCTCCCAAGTGGCCCGAGCATACCGAGCTGGTGTACCCGGTGCACACAATTAATCCCATAGTTGTCTGCGAAGTCACGTTTCGTTTAGCCGAACAGTGAGCTCGCCATACTACGTCCCGCACCCTCGCCTTGGAGCAGCTCTTCAGAGAGCACGCGGGCTTCGTCTTTGCGACCACTGAGATAGACAGCTAGTAAGTGCACTGCACGCGCCTCTTCGCTGCTAATTTCCGCATTGAGGCCATGTTTTTCCAAAACCTCGACTGCGTCATTAAAACGGCCACACATGATGTGTGCAATGGAAAAACCAATCGCCCCTGCCGCATTATTGGGCAGCACATCGATCAGCGCCTCAAAGATAGGTTGTGCAGGTTCAGCCAAACCGTAGACGGCCGCTGCGTACCCCACCTCAGTTAATAGCTGTGCATCGTCTGTATTGACGTCCATGAGTCTCCCAGCAAGATTTTATTGACATATGTTGTAACTAGCGAGCCAGGTTATTTTTTCTTAAACGAACCTAGAGTTCAAAATTTATCAGTCTAGGCCGCCAAGTTCTGGCAAGATCGCCGCAATTAGCGGTGCCAGGCTGTTATTAGTGGGTAAACCGGCAGACAAATTATCGCTATGACTCTAAATGTGTCACACATTCGCCTCACTACACCACCTCATCGTCACTAGAGGGAGACATGGCCACTTCAACTTCGATGTCCCGACTTGCCGCACTACTCGCCCGACGCGACCTAGTGCTGGCGATATTGCTCGTGCTTGTGATCTTCATGATGATCTTGCCCTTGCCCACTGCACTGGTCGATACCCTCATCGCCATCAACATGGGTTTGAGCATCGTGATGCTCATGGTGGCGGTCTATCTGCGCACCCCAGTGCACTTCACCACCCTGCCCTCAGTGCTGCTCATCGCTACGCTGTTTCGCCTCTCGCTCTCCATCACAACGACACGGCTCATTTTGGTGCAGGCCGATGCAGGACAAATTGTCGAGACTTTTGGATCACTCGTCATTGCGGGAGATTTAATTGTGGGCCTGGTCGTGTTTTTGATCATCACTATCGTGCAGTTCGTCGTCATCACCAAAGGCTCCGAGCGTGTCGCAGAGGTCGGCGCACGCTTTACGCTCGACGGCATGCCAGGCAAACAAATCAGTATCGATAGTGATTTGCGCGCCGGCTCTATCGACCTCGTCGAGGCCAAGCGCCGCCGCACCTATCTAGAGAAAGAAAGCCAGCTCTATGGCGCCATGGACGGCGCGATGAAGTTCGTCAAGGGCGATGCGATTGCGGGCTTAATCATCATCGCCGTCAACCTGCTCGGAGGCATTGGCATCGGTGCTTTCTCTCGTGGTATGGAGCTACGCGATGCCGTGCAGGTCTATTCGCTACTGACCATAGGCGATGGCTTAGTCGCCCAAATCCCCGCCCTCTTTCTCTCTATCGCCGCCGGTATGATCGTCACCCGCGTTGCAGATGAAGAATCAAAAGACCTCGGCACCGACATCTCGCAGCAATTACTCCAAGATCGACGAGCCTTGCAGGTCGGTGCCGTGGTACTGGCAGGCTTTGCTTTGGTTCCCGGGTTTCCGACGGTCATCTTTTTGGTTCTCGCCGCCCTTGCTGGACTGTATGGATTTGGGGTGATCGGTCGATTCATCAATCGAGGCGAGCCAGAGGGCGGCGAGAAGGAAGTGTTTTGGAGCGACGGCGTCGAGGAGCTACCCGCCGCTTTGCTCAACTCCACCACGCCTGTGCTGATTCGACTCGACGCCTCACTTGCCGATGTGATTCGCCCCGCAGAGATCAACCAGCACCTGCGTGCCTTGCGAGAGCGCTACGCCCAGGAAATGGGGGTGCCGTTCCCGCGTTTCTCCATCCGTTTTTCTGATGCAGTGAACGATGGTGCCATCCATATTGATGTCAATGACGTGCCCGCTAGCCTGCCCTTTGCACGCCTGCGCTCCAGCCACCTCTTGGTGCACGCCACCGCCCAGCAGCTCCAAGAGCACAAGCTGCCCTATGACACAGAAAGCGAGCAGTTCGCTTGGGTAGCCAACGCGCAACAAGCGGCGCTCAACACCCATGCTCTCACCGCGATGGACGCGCCGGCACAACTGCTCTATTTGTTTGAAAAGGTGCTGCTACAGCATGCTGCGCAGTTTGTCGGCATTCAAGAGACCAAGGCCATCTTGGATCAAGCTGCCCAGACGCACGCCGATTTGGTCAGTGAGACCCAGCAGGTCATCAACCTATTGCGCATCAACGACGTCCTCAAGCGCCTGCTTGCAGAGCAAGTCCCGATACGCCATGTACGGCTTATTCTTGAGGCGCTTTGCGAATGGGGGCAGAAAGAAAAAGACCCTGCAGCACTGGCAGAATATGCCCGCTTGGCACTGCGCCGACAAATCTGCCATCGTCTCTCGCTCGGTAGCGGCAAGCTCTCAGTGCTCATGCTCGACTCGAAAGTCGAAGACACTGCGCGCAATAACGTACGCCAGACTTCCAGCGGGGTGTTTTTGGCACTCGACTCCCAGTACCGCAAGTCTTTGCTCGAGTCATTGCGTCAGCAACTGGCCGCCCTGCCAGTGCAGCCCACGCCCTATGTAGTGCTCACAACGGCCGATCTACGCCCGCACCTCTATCGCATGTTCTTCGAAGACGGCCTGGTCATCACGGTGCTCGCGCGCACGGAGCTGCCCCCGGAGGTCAACGTCATCACCATGGGTCATATCCAAGCCGGGTAGGCCCCCATAAAAAAGCCGCCAAAGAGACATTCTCTTGGCGGCTTTGTTGTCACGGCAATAAGCAGTGATCGACCATTGCGTGAAAGCTGACGCTTACTTCACGTTACGCACAGCCTCTTTCGCGGCGTCGGTCATCGCTTTGATCGTGTTACTGCCAGTGGTGAAATTGATGTTTGCCGTTTGCATCTGCATCTGAGACTGCAAAGAGTTACTCATCTGGTTTTGCATACTCTCAAGAGAGTTTTCGCTCACTGCGCCACTTTGGCCGCTTGCTGCTGCACTTTCCATGCTCATAGTCATTCTCCGCGTTGTATTAGCTTGGTTGTAGAGAGAGATGTATTAGAGGAGAAGGAGACCCTCTCCGCCAATAATCATCACTCTATCGGCAGCAAACAGCAATACACAACAGCCGCGAACAGATGATTAGCTCACAAAAATATTGCCCAAGCTGTGCTCTAGGTCTGATGCATAAAAAAACCGCGAGATCGCGGTTTTTTTAGAAGGCCCATCTACCCCAAAAGAGCAGATGGGAAAGCAAAACGCTTACTTCACGTTACGCACAGCCTCTTTGGCTGCATCAGTCATGGCTTTAATGGTGTTAGAGCCAGTAGTGAAGTTGATGTTAGCCGTCTGCATTTGCATCTGCGACTGCAGAGACTGGCTCATCTGATCTTGCATATCGTTCAGAGCTGAACCGCTTACCGCGCCAGAGCCGCTATTTTCAATAGCCATAGAAATTCTCCTAATATCAGTTTGGTTGTAAACAGAGAGTGGGACAACTGCCCACCAGGACTATGATCCGGGCAATGCCGCGCTGATGCAAAAAACCAAGGCTCTACTCGGAATCAGCAGAAAACAAAAAAAATAACTTATATTTCAATGCATTACTATCAAATATCCATTTGGAAAGATGATACTGAAAGCTCCTATTCAGCATCTCTGCAACACGTTTTTACACCGCTCTAGCGCTGATTGCTTCAAAAATATTACAAATCAGCAGCTACTCTGATGCCCCCGATGACTCCCTCGCCCGCTGCGCATCGACGGCCGCTACCGCCGCCATGTTGACGATTCCGCGCACGGTGGCCGAATCAGTCATCACATGAGCGGGCTGGCGCATGCCCATCAGCATTGGCCCGACCGGCACGGCTTCTCCCAGAATTTTGACCATGTTATAGGCGATATTGGCGCTGTCTAAATTGGGGCAAACCAGCAAATTCGCCTCGCCCTGGAAGCGAGCATTCGGGAACACCCGGTTGCGCACCCCCTCTGCCAGCGCCGAATCGGCGTGCATTTCACCCTCTACAGCCAGCATCGGATGATGGCTCTGGAGTAGCTCACGCGCGTTGCGCATTACCTGCGAATCGGGGTTGTCGCGGGTACCAAAGTTCGAGTGCGAGAGCAGCGCCGCTTTGGGCACCAAGCCAAAGCGTTCGACCAGCTTGGCCGCCATCGCCGTGTTCTCGGCGATCTGCTCGGCACTGGGTCGCACGGAGACGTGGGTATCGGTAATAAAGTAAGCCCCCCCTTTGAGGATCAACAGGGTAAGCGCTGCGCAATCGTGCAGCCCGGGGTTTACGCCAATAATGTCACGCACAATGTCTAGGTGCCCTGCATAGCGCCCAACGACACCGCAGATCATCGCATCGACCTCCCCCCCTGCCAGCATCAAAGCCGCCAGCACGGTGGATTGGCCTTGCACCGCATTGCGCGCCGCGCCGGGACTCACCCCTCGGCGCCCCATCAGTGCGTGATAGCGATTCCAGTGCGCCTCGAATTGCGGATTAGTAATCGGGTCGACTAAGTCGAATTCCTTGCCCGCTTGGTAGCGCAATCCCAGCTGGCGCAAGTGCTCCATCACCACATCAGTGCGCCCAATTATCACAGGACGGCAGATGCCTTCAGCAATAATGTCGCGCATAGCGCTGAGCACGCGTTTGTCCTCGCCTTCGGCAAATACGATGCGCTGCGTCGATTCGGTGGCACGCTCTACGACTGGCTCCATCACCATGCCCGAGCGGATCACAAACTGGCGCAATGTGCGGCGGTAGTGGTGCACATCCTCCAGCGGACGGCTCGCCACGCCGCTGTCCATCGCCGCCTGGGCCACACGCATCGGCACATCGGTCATCAGGCGCGGATCAAAGGGCTTGGGAATCAGGTATTCAGCGCCAAACTCCAGTGCCACGCCCTGGTAGGCCCGCGCGACAATATCCGACGGCTCACGCATCGCAATATCGGCGATGGCTTCCACGGCTGCCATTTTCATCGCTTCATTGATCTCGGTTGCGCCGACATCCAGCGCACCGCGAAAAATAAAAGGAAAGCACAATACGTTGTTGATCTGATTGGGATAATCAGAGCGTCCTGTCGCAATCATCGCATCAGGCTTGACCTCTTTGACGATCTCGGGACGAATTTCAGGCTCGGGATTCGCCAGGGTAAACACCATCGGGCGATCCCCCATGCTCGCGATCTGCTCGGCTGAGACCGATCCTGGTCCCGACACACCCAAGAAGATATCGGCCCCCTGCATCGCCTCGCTCAGCGTCGTCGTACTGCCATCTTGCGCGTACTGCGCCTTGTATTCGTCATATGGCGCCTCGCGGCCGACGTACACCACGCCCTTGCGATCACAAATCGTGATGTGATGCCGAGGCAGTCCCATCTCGACCAATAGATTCAGACACGCAATCGCCGCTGCCCCCGCCCCAGAGCACACCAGACGCACCTCATCGAGCGACTTCTTTGCCACGCGCAAGCCATTGCGAATACCTGCCGCGACACAGATTGCTGTGCCGTGCTGATCATCGTGGAACACTGGAATCTTCATGCGCTCGCGCAAGGCTTTTTCGATTGCGAAGCACTGCGGGGCTTTGATATCTTCGAGATTGACGCCGCCGAAGCTCGGTTCCAGCGCCGCGACGATCTCGACAAACTTTTCGGTATCGGTTTCATTGACCTCCAAGTCAATGCAGTTCACGTCGGCAAACTTCTTAAACAGCACCGCCTTGCCTTCCATCACTGGCTTTGATGCCAGCGCACCGATCGCACCCAAACCCAACACGGCCGTGCCGTTACTGATGACAGCGACCAAATTAGCCCGGTTGGTATAGCGATCGGCAAGGCGGGGGTCGCGCTCAATCTCGCTACAGGCCGCAGCGACTCCAGGCGAATAGGCCAAGGCCAAGTCGCGCTGGTTGGTCATTTGTTTGGTCGGGGTGATTTCCCACTTTCCAGGCTTCGGAAATTCGTGGTAGCGCAAGGCCGCAGTTTTCAGGTCGTCTGACATCGTTCATTCATCCAAAAAACCGGTACGATGGCCGGTAAGAAAAAAATGTGGCACAAAACTATGCAAGGTGTGCGGGCGATCAGCTTTGATCTCGATGACACTCTCTGGCCCACGCTACCGACTTTGTTGCGCGCTGAAGCAGCAGTGTATCGCTATCTGGAACAGCATTGTCCCGAAGTACTCACAGACCCTGGTGAGCTGCGCGCACAAGGCGCGGCTTTCTTTGCTGCCCATCCTGCACTGGCACATGATCTCACCGCATTGCGGCGTTTGTGGTTTGAGCACCTCCTCGGTGCCGACTCCCCCCACGTCGCGCCCGCCCTGGAAATTTTGTTGCGATGGCGCAGCCGCGTCGTGCCTTTTGCCGATGTCGTTCCCGTTTTGCGTCAGCTGCGCCTTCACTACACGCTCATCAGCTTCACCAACGGCAATGCCGAGGTGCAAGCCACCCCTTTGCGCGACAGGTTTGACTTCAATTTTCGCTCGCAGGAGCTTGGCGTGCGCAAACCCGAGACTCAGGCCTTTGCACTGATGCTAGAGCGCATTGGTCTGCCTGCCCACGCCGTTTTGCACGTTGGCGACAATGTTGTGGACGATGTACAAGGCGCCCGCGATGCCGGACTCAAAAGCGCGTGGATACAGCGCCCACTCAATGCCGGGGCTCTCGCCCCCAGCGATAGCGCTCCCGAGGCCGACCTCACGATTCACACCCTGCACGATCTCGTGCACGCACTAGGAGAGCACCATGGCTAAGCCCTTTCCCGAACTCAACGCTGCCCATATTGACTTTATCCAGGCGCAGCAGATGTACTTCGTTGCCACCGCCGCCCCCGAGGGCCGAGTCAATCTCTCGCCCAAAGGCTTCGACAGCCTGCGCGTTGTCGATGCCCATACAGTGAAGTGGCTCAACACCACTGGCAGCGGCAACGAAACCGCCGCTCATTTGCGCCTCTCGCCACGCATGACGCTGATGTTTTGTGCTTTTGTCGGCAAGCCCAAAATCCTGCGCCTCTACGGCGAGGCCCAGTGCTGTCACTTTGGCGACCCTGACTGGGACACGGTCAGCGCTGATTTCCCCGACCTCGTTGGCGCGCGGCAAGTCTTTACGCTCGCTATTGACTTGGTACAGACCTCCTGCGGCATGGGCGTGCCACTGATGGACTTCCAGCGTCAGCGCGAAGAGCTGCACGACCATGTTCGCGGCTGGGGCGAGCAGGGGCTCTACGACTATTGGCAGCGCCGCAATCGCGAAAGCCTCGACGGCCACGAAACCGGTGTCCCCGATCTCAAGGCCTCCGATGAGTAAGCACGGGAGTGAGCACGGGAGTGGGAGTGAGCATGCCCACGAGACCATGACCAGCATCATCAGCATTGACGCCGATACAGCACTCAGCGGCGTGGCGCTACGACGTGCCGTCGCTGAACTCAACAGTAATCTCGACAGTAATCTCGACAGCAAGCTCCAGCAGCACGCACTACTTGGCGTCAGTGGCCGATACCAGAGCGACTGGCTACCTGCTCTAC
>CAKZUS010000287.1 GCA_937921805.1 uncultured Granulosicoccaceae bacterium | reverse complement strand
TACTTGAAAAGTCGCCGACAAGTCTGGTTCACTCTCAGTGACCAAACTTCAAGAATTCCCCATGAGACTTGCCGACGAACTGCGATCAAGCCTAATGCAACACATGGGTTGGAGCAAGCCCCGTATCGAGTGCTTCGTAGCGTTGCTTTTGGCACTACTGCGCGTGCAGCGCATGGATCTGAGCCGCTTAGCGGTGGCCATGGACGGCAAGACACTGATGGCTTCACGCTATCGACGGCTACAGCGTTTTTTCAGCCAGGTACGCTTTGACTACGATGCTCTCGCGCGGCTGATCATGCAGTGCTTTGGCTTCGATCATTACTACCTCACACTTGATCGTACGAACTGGAAATTTGGGCGTCGCAACATCAATATTTTAGTGCTTGCCGTGGTCCACCGCGGCGTGGCTGTGCCCATCTATTGGCTTGTTCTGAACAAGCAAGGCAACTCTAATCAGTTTGAACGTATCGCTCTGCTCAAACGCTTCATTCGCATGTTTGGACGCAGCGGCATCCAGGGCATTTTGGCGGATCGAGAGTTCATCGGTGGCGCGTGGTGGCAGTGGCTCGCAGCGCAAAATATTGCCTTTGTGATACGCATGAAGGGCAACCAGCATTACCAGCGCGACCCGCAAGAAAAGTCTCGCCCAGTGAGCCAACTCTTTCGCCACCTCAAAGAGGGTCAGTCCACGGTATTGCGCAAGCCACGTCTCATCGCTGGGCAAAAGATTTGGCTTAGCGCCCTGCGCTTGGGCGATGGAAAATTGTTGATTCTTGCCAGCAACTTCAAACAAACCAACCCGGTTGAGATCTACGCCAAACGCTGGGAAATTGAGACGTTTTTCCACGCGCTCAAGGGGCGAGGTTTTGATATGGAGGCGACACACATCACACACTATTTTCGAATCAAGAAGATGATGGCTGTTATGGCGCTAAGCTTTTGCTGGGCGCACAAAATGGGAGAATGGCGAGACCAGCAGAGGCCGCTAAAGTGCAAGAATCACGGGCGTTTAGAGAGAAGTTTCTTTCGCTACGGATTAGATTACCTGGCGGAGCAGGTGCATCGACGGGTTGATGATGTAGCGAGCGTGCTTAGGATGGTGCTGCTACTGATGCTTCCGCTGAGGGTCTTTGACAAATACGAAGAAGGATTTTGATGGTGGGGTTAAAAAAATTGTCGTGTACAGAGATGCTCTGCAACATAGTCAGCGACAGACTCTGTCTTGTAATGGATAGGAGTAGCACCTAACTGCCGAATGAGCTGTGCTTGCGCCTCACCTCCCCCTGTTGAATACACCTTGGCTCCAAAATAGTGGGCGAGCTGAATTGCAACGTGGCCGACTCCACCTGAACCACCGTGTACCAGTACCTTTTGGCCTTGCTTGACCCCGGCACGTGTCAACCCCTCATAGGCTGTAATCGCTACCAAGGGCAGCGCAGCAGCTTCTCCCATGGACAGGTTGCGGGGTTTGTGTGCGACAAGTTTAGCGTCTGCTGCAATGTACTCCGCCAAGGTGCCTGGCAAATCTGCTAAGCCACCAGCGCAACCATAAACTTCATCTCCTGCGGCGAAACCCTCAACACCCTCTCCAACTTCTTCGACGATGCCCGCGAAATCCATGCCCAAGAGCGCTGGAGCGTCTGGTGACAAAGGCAATTCCTTGCCCATTTTTCGAATCATGGTATCGACAGTGTTAACACTGGACGCTGCGATTTTGACAAGCACCTGACCTGCACCGGCCTTGGGGTTCATAATTTCCACAGCTTCAAATTTGGAATGTTCGCCATAGGTGTGCACAAGCATTGCTTTCATGTCTTCTCCTGGATAGAGGGTTTTTAGCCCTGCAGTGATATGAGGTAGGAGTCAGAATAGCGCGTATAATCGATTCAAGTAAGTACGCACATTAATGACATATAGTATCCAAAAATATACCGTAGGAAATGGGGTTTGACACATACAAGCTATGACTGCAATGCAGGATGTCCTGTTGAAGCAACACTCGAGATCATTGGCGGCAAGTGGAAGGGAGTCATTCTGTATCACTTGCTCTCGGACACTCTTCGTTTCAATCATTTACGGCGCTTAATGCCAGATGTGACGCAAAAAATGCTAACCAAGCAACTTCGGGAGCTAGAGGCCGATCAATTGATATGCAGAAAGGTCTACCCAGAAGTGCCCCCGCGAGTGGAATACTCAATGACAGAGTATGGATTAACGCTGGCTCCAATCGTCTCGGCACTACAAAAATGGGGCATAGAGCACTTGGGAAGGATCGCACAAGAACTATAAGGCTCCACGTCTGCATATTGGGGGGCACTTGCAGGGTCAATTCTCAATGCGAACGCGCGGCTCCATAGTGGGCACCGTACTGACCGCCGAAGAGCTCCACAGGACATGTTTGCTCCCATGCAGAAAACGGGCAAAAATTAGCGTGAGAGCAAACTCAGTACCTGATTGGGGGTCTGATTAGCCTGCGCTAGCATGGCTGTCGCGGCTTGCTGCAAAATCTGATTTCGATTTAATTTTGCAGACTCTGCTGCAAAGTCCGTGTCAGTAATGCGCGAGCGAGACGTTTCAGCAATAGTATAGGAGTGGTTCAAGCCAGAGATAATGCTTTCAAAACGATTCATAGCCGCGCCCAGCTTTGCACGATTTGAATTAATTCTATTGAGATTGCTTTCTATAAGTGTAAAAGTATTATTGAAGCGGGTATTATGCGAAATAGAAGAAAAACCTAAATCTCTCTCGCCAAAACCAATAAAATCACTAAAAGCCCCACTGGGATTTAAACCTATATTGTCGATCGTAATGTCGATAATGTTATTGTCACCCGCGTTGTACCCGACATAGAAAGAATCTGTTTTAGAGCCAGAAGTTGTTGAATCAAAAACCTTCTCCCCATTGAATTCCGTGGAATCTCGAATTCTTACCACTTCATATATGGCTGAATAAAAATCATTGCTTAAGCTTTCCAAATCTTTATCGTTGTAGGATCCGTTTCCGGCTTGCACTACTAGGTCGCGTGCATGCAGCAAAATATCACCCATTTCTTTGAGAGCGCCTTCAGCCGTTTGTGCAAAAGAAATGCCATCTGCTGCATTACGCATTGCTACCTCCATTCCGCTCGACTTGGCTTTCAATCGCTCAGATATGGCTAAACCTGAGGCATCATCTCTCGCACTATTTATGCGCGTACCGCTAGATAGCCGCGCGGCAGCAGTGTGTAGATCTTTTTCAGAACGGGCTAGCGAGTTCTGTGTTTGAATTGACGATATGTTAGTACTG
>CAKZUS010000286.1 GCA_937921805.1 uncultured Granulosicoccaceae bacterium | reverse complement strand
GGTGACTTTCCAGCGCACGGACCCCTTGTACGTGCTCGATATCAGCAACTTGGACGCACCACGCACACTAGGAGAGCTTGAAATTCCTGGTTTTTCAGACTACTTACATCCTGTCCAGCCAGGCTGGTTACTGGGAGTGGGCTATGACGCAAATGACGCAGGGCAGACACAAGGCGTGAAAATCGCGCTCTTTGACGTGCGTGACCCGAGCGCTCCAGCGCTGGCTGACAGTGTGAGTTTGGAGGCGGGGAGTCGGCAGTCAACGGCTTGGGACTACCATGCTATTGCTACCCTGGCGCAAGACGATGGCAGCTTGCGCGTAACGCTGCCGATCTATAGCCATGAGCAGGATGGCAACCGTTTGCTGATGCTAGAGGTGAGCGAGGGCGCGATACAAGAGCGTGGCGCGTTGAGAGCCAACAGCGATTATTGGTGGTCGGCGCAGCGTAGCGTCATTACCCAAGAGCGCAGCTTTTACTTCACTGACAACGCGCAATACTACGCGCCTTGGGGAGAGCCTGGCTCGCTGGCGGCGCTGAATTAGGCACCGCTGAGATTCTCACTCAGACCAAGCTGACACGGTGCCCGGCCCGCGTCTTGCTAAATGCTGCGATGCGGCATCAGGGTGATAGCGATATAATAGTAGTACTCGCTCTGATACTGTCAGTGCCTACAATCCCCTCAAAGCTGGAGCAAAATCTTGTTAGATGCATACCGTCAGCACGTCCAAGAGCGTGCCGCCGAAGGCGTAGTCCCTAAGCCTCTCGACGCTGAACAAACCCAAGCTCTCGTAGAATTGCTCAAATCGCCCCCGGCAGGGGAAGAAGCCTTTCTTCTCGAACTCTTCTCCAACCGCGTCCCGGCTGGCGTGGACGATGCCGCCTACGTGAAGGCTGGTTTCCTTGCTGCGCTCGCTAAGGGTGAAGCCCAGTCGCCGCTGATCTCTGCAGTGCAAGCGGTAGAGCTACTCGGCACGATGCTCGGCGGCTATAACATCGCTCCCATGATCGAAGCACTCGATGACGATGCGCTGGCACCGAGCGCCGTCGAGGGGTTGTCTAAAACCTTACTGATGTTCGACGCTTTCCACGACGTCAAAGAAAAGATGGACGCTGGCAATGCCCACGCGAAAGTCGTGATGGAAGCCTGGGCTGACGCGAAGTGGTTTACCGAGCGCGACCCTCTGGCCGAGAAAATCACCCTGGTGGTGTACAAAGTTCCCGGTGAGACCAATACCGACGACCTCTCTCCGGCCGTCGACGCTTGGTCGCGCCCTGATATTCCGCTACACGCGCAAGCGATGCTCAAATTCCCGCGTGAAGGCTTTACCGATACCCCTCTGCAAACCCTGGCAGAGCTGAAAGACAAAGGCTACCCCTTGGCCTATGTCGGCGACGTTGTTGGGACCGGCTCTTCGCGCAAATCCGCGACCAACTCCGTGCTGTGGCATATGGGCGAAGATATTCCGCATATCCCTAACAAGCGCGCTGGAGGCTTTTGTTTGGGTAGCAAAATCGCGCCGATCTTTTTCAACACCATGGAAGATGCCGGCGCGCTGCCTTTAGAGTGCGATGTCTCGGGCATGGCCATGGGTGACGTGATTGATCTCTACCCCTATGCGGGCAAGATTTGTCGTCACGGCAGCGATGAGACGCTGTGTGAGTTCACGCCCAAGCATGAGGTGTTGTTTGAAGAGGTCCGTGCTGGCGGTCGTATTGCGCTGATCATTGGTCGTGGACTGACTGATCGTGCCTGTGAGGCGTTGGGCCGTAGTGCTAGCGATGCCTTCACCCGTCCGGCGGGCGTGCAAACGAGCGACCAGGGATATACCTTGGCGCAGAAGATGGTAGGCCGTGCATGCGGTGTTGAGGGGGTGCGTCCCGGTCAATACTGCGAGCCGCGCATGACGACGGTCGGCTCACAAGACACGACCGGCCCGATGACGCGCGATGAACTCAAAGACTTGGCCTGCTTGGGGTTCTCCGCCGATTTGGTGATGCAGTCGTTCTGTCACACCGCTGCCTACCCTAAGCCCATTGATGTGGATACGCACCACAACTTGCCCGATTTCATGATGAATCGTGGTGGAGTGTCGTTGCGCCCTGGCGACGGGGTGATCCATAGCTGGATGAACCGCATGCTGCTGCCTGATACCGTCGGCACAGGAGGCGATTCGCACACCCGTTTCCCCATGGGGATCTCTTTCCCCGCGGGGTCAGGCTTGGTGGCCTTTGCCGCCGCTACGGGCGTGATGCCGCTGGATATGCCTGAGTCGGTCCTGGTGCGCTTTAAAGGCAAAATGCAGCCGGGGATCACCCTGCGCGATTTGGTCAATGCCATCCCACATGCCGCCCTAAAACGAGGCCTACTGACGGTCGAGAAAAAAGGCAAGATCAACTGCTTCTCTGGCCGCGTGGTCGAGATCGAAGGTCTACCGGATCTCAAGCTCGAACAAGCCTTTGAGCTAGCCGACGCGACAGCTGAGCGCTCTGCCGCAGGATGTACTATTGCCTTAGATACTGCGCCCTATATCGAGTATCTGACCTCCAATGTGACGCTGCTGCGCTGGATGATCGAGCAGGGCTATGGCGATGCGCGCACGCTGGAGCGTCGCGTGCGCATGATGGAAGCATGGTTGGCCGATCCGCAATTGCTGCGTGCTGATGACAACGCAGGCTATGCCGAGATCATCGAGATTGACCTGGATGCCATCCACGAGCCCTTGCTGGCCTGCCCCAATGACCCCGATGATGTGAAGAGCTTGTCAGAAGTGCAAGGCGTTGAGATTGACGAAGTCTTCCTGGGTTCGTGCATGACCAATATCGGTCATTTCCGCGCCGCTGGAAAGCTCCTCGATCAAGCGGGCGAGTACATGAAGACCGTCTTGTGGGTGGCTCCGCCCACCAAAATGGACGAGCACCAGCTCAAAGAAGAAGGCTATTACAACATCTTCGGTCGCTTGGGTGCGCGCCTAGAAATGCCGGGCTGCTCGCTGTGCATGGGCAACCAAGCGCGCGTTCGCCCCGGAGCGACTGTCGTGTCGACGTCGACTCGAAATTTCCCCAACCGTCTGGGGCAAGACGCTAACGTCTACCTGTCTTCGGCCGAGCTGGCAGCGGTTGCAGCGATGTTAGGGAAGATTCCCACCAAAGCAGAGTACATGGAGTACGCGGGCAATCTCGACACTATGAGTGAAGAGGTCTATCGCTACCTCAACTTCAACGAAATCGAAGACTTCCAACGTGCAGCGGACGCTGCGAAGACGAAGTTTAAAAATATTTCAGTGGTTGCGGCGTAGCGGCGTATGGTGAGTTTTTAGCGCTAATTTAGGGCGCAGGGGCTTGACCTTGCGCCCGCTTTGGCGTTTACTATCTCGCAGTAGTTAATTAATTTTGGAGTCACGTCATGGGAACAATGCTGAGCGCACCGATGCATGTGACGTTTTATTGGGCTTTCTTTACCTAAGGCAGCCCCTTTGTTGGAGGCTGATCTCAACCGGCCTCCAGATAACGCTACGCAAATAGAAAACTCCGGAGGCTCAGATCTTACGGAGTTTTTTATGTCACTTCCCACCGCAGAATCACTACAGCACCATGTGCCTTTATCGGCTGCAGGGCAGAGCGCTATCAGTGCCTCGCGCCAACGCATCCGCAATATTCTCAATGCCGATGATCCACGCATGCTGGTGGTGGTTGGCCCGTGCTCTTTGCACGATATTGAGGCGAGTCTAGAGTACGCGCAACGCCTGAAGAACTTGGCACAAACGCTCTCGCCACAGCTGGAAATCGTCATGCGCTGCTACTTGGAAAAACCTCGCTCTACCGTGGGCTGGAAGGGCATGCTACTGCAACCTGAACTGGGCAGCAGCGACAGTAATGGCCTGGAACAGAGCCGGCGCCTGCTACGTGACATTGCCGAAATGCAGTTGCCTATTGCGACGGAGTGTCTCTACCCTGCTGCTGCGCAATACCTGGAAGATCTCCTGTCTTGGGCCTGCATCGGCGCTCGCACAGTCGAATCGCAGTTGCACCGAGAGCTGGCGAGTGATCTGCCTTGTCCTGTCGGTTTGAAAAATGCCACCAGTGGTGATCTGGTTCCGGCGCTGCAAGCGGCGCAGGCAGCCCAACAAGGGCATACGATGATGAAAACCAATGCGCGAGGGCAGGCTGTGCTGCACCAGAGTCAGGGCAATCCTGATACGCATCTTGTTTTGCGCGGTGGCGCTCAGGGCAGCAACTATGACGCGGCATCGATTCGTGAAGCGCTCAATGGTTTGGATCGCTGTCTACTGCCAAAGCGCTTAATGGTGGACTGCAGCCACGGCAATAGTGACAAAGACCCCGCGCGCCAGCCTCTGGTTTTAGACGCCGTTGCCGCCCAGCGTCGGGCAGGAGTCGATGCCATTGTGGGGGTGATGTTGGAGAGTCACTTGGTCGCAGGACGTCAAAATCTAGACGAGTCAGGGCGCGCAGCACGCTATGGAGTATCAATCACTGACGCTTGCATCGGTTGGGAAGAAACCGAAGAGGCGCTGACACGGCTGGCCGCTCAGCTTGGACAAGAGGCTTGCGCGGCGTAAGTACGTCGAGAAAAACCGGCCGTGTTGCATCTCGGCCGGGGTGCGCCGAGCAGGCTGTTAATACAGGCTGAGGCTGCTCTAGGCATTGAGTTGTGTTGCCTTCCGGGGAGAGGGCCTGAGATAACTCGCAGTGATAATCCTCTGGTATGGGGCGCCATGGCGAGACATGGCTGAGGTATTTGGCGGCGCCGTTTTGTGGGCGGTTTTTGATTTTTCAAGAGCGCGCCTGCAAATACTTCGGTAATGGAATGTAATTTGCTCAGGTTCTGTGCATAACTTGTAGATATGTAGTGATCAAGTTGAGCGTAACTATCCAAACTCAGCGCCGGCCTCTAACAGGTCGCCGATTTGATCTCACGCAGGCGCTGCGTGAAACGGCATTTATTGCTTCGGTCAGTGTTCCACGCGCCGCTCTCAACCCGCCTTTAAATTTGGCTCCTACGCCTCGTTGGTTTGGCAGCGAAGCTTTTTTCTACAGTGTGCTGATCAATCTCAAAGCGCAGAGCGCGCAGCAGATTATTCTTTGTCTAGAGCGCGAGCACGCCCCTCTGCAGACACTCATCGACGCTTTGAGTGCGGAACTTCAGCTCGACTGCCAGTGTGTATTCGTCGATAACATCGCCTTGCAGTTACCGCTGCTCGCGACCTTGCAGCAGCGCTTTGGGTTTGAGGCTGCGCTGATGACCACATGCCGTGAGATCAACAGTGGGGACCCCGTGCAGTTGTTGCTCGAATCACACGAAGAGGCGGCGGCAAAAGCGACGCCGTTTTTCACGGTAGACGGCCCTTATCCGGGCTACATTGGTTTGAGCAAGAGAGAGCGACCGCAGCCAGAGCAGAGCTCGCTCTGGCAGAAGTGCTGCACCCACAGCAGCCGTGGCTGGTATTTCTTTGACAAGATTGCTCTGCGCCGCGCCCAGCGGGATGCCCAGCGGGATGCCCAGCGGGACGCCCAGCGCAGCGCTCAGGCCCTGCCTTCAGTCTCCCTGCATTACCCAGCGTAACAAGCTGTCTTGTTGCGGTACTTCGCCTGAGAGCGCGAGTAAATAATCGCCAGCGAGTTGTTTTCCCAATTCCACGCCCCATTGGTCAAAGGAATTGATCCCCCATATCACCCCCTGCACAAACACCTTGTGTTCGTAGAGCGCAATGAGGCGCCCTAGAGCAAAGGGAGTGAGCTGTTGGTGGACGAGTGTGCTGCTGGGACGGTTGCCAGGAAACACCCGGTGTGGGGCCAGCGCCGCGACCTCTTCCTCGTTTAGGCCTTGCTCGCGCAGTTGCGCTTGAACGCGCGCCAGATCACGTCCGCGCATTAAGGCGTCGCTTTGTGCCAGGCAGTTAGCCAGAAGGATGCGGTGTTGCTCAGGGTCTGCATCATTGGGCTGACGGGCCATGATGAAATCACAGGGGATCACGTCGCTACCTTGGTGCAGCCACTGGTAAAACGCATGCTGGCCATTGGTGCCGGCTTCTCCCCAGATCAGCGGTCCGGTCACGGCGGCGCTGCTGCCATCGCGGCGGACGCGTTTGCCATTGGACTCCATGTCGAGCTGCTGCAAGTAGGCGCTAAAGCGAGCAAGGCGTTGATCGTAGGGCAAAACGGCGAGCGCCCCACGGCCCAGGATGTTGCGCTGCCAAACACCAAGCAGTGCCATGATGACCGGGAGGTTGTGCTCCAGCGGAGTGTGGGCAAAGTGCTGGTCCATCGCATAGGCCCCATCGAGAAACTCTCTGAACCGTGGAAACCCAATCTCCAGCGCCACAGCTAGGCCGATCGCCGACCACACCGAGTACCGCCCTCCTACCCAATCCCAAAAACCAAAGCTGCGCTCGATGCCAAACGCTGCCACCGCCTCTAGATTGGTCGATAGCGCGACAAAGTGCTGCCCAACCGCCTCGTCGCCCAAGGCACTGACCAGCCAGCGCTTGGCAGCACTGGCATTGGTCATCGTCTCGTGGGTGGTGAAGGTTTTCGATGCGATGATAAACAGCGTGTTATGAGGATCTAAAGTCTTGAGAAGGTCGCCTAAATGCGCCCCGTCTACATTACTGACATAGTGCGCGCGCACTGCTGTGGCATAGGGAGCGAGAGCCTGCGAGACCATGACCGGCCCGAGGTCAGAGCCACCGAT
>CAKZUS010000285.1 GCA_937921805.1 uncultured Granulosicoccaceae bacterium | reverse complement strand
AGACTGCGCCAGATGGGCCACGGCGCCATCGGTGCGCAGTGCGACAGACTCGGTGGTGAGACCCAGCGTCAGCACTCCCTCGACGTGGCTCTCAAACGTGGCATTCTCAGCCAGTTGCTGGGCCATGCCACGAATCGGCAGTTGCTCCACACAGCGTTTCCATTGTTCCGCTGAACGTATCTGCGTCGCAGTACGGGCAGTGCTGCGCGGTGGCGGCGGCGAATCAGCTTGTGACTCGGGTCTTGACTCGGGGCGTGATGGGGGTTGAGAAGTAGACCTCTGCACAGGCTGAGGCGCCGGCTGAGGCTCTTCGGAGTCCAACCACTGCGGTGCTTCACACAACGGCGGTTCATCGTCAACGGGAGGGCCTGCGGGGGCGGGTGTGCGCTCTCGGGGTGGTGCTGGAGGCTGGGGAGATTCGGGAGCTTTGAGAACGTCAGGAGCGGCTTGAATAGGTGCGGCAATGCGCTCTGCACCATAGTCAGCTGGAGAGGGGGCTGGAGCAGGTTTTGTTACTGGCGCATCGGCTGGCGGTTCCTCTGAGGGTTTCGCCGTGGGTTTCGCCGTGGGTTTTTCTTCTGACCCGCTCATGGGCGTATTCGCCGGTGCTACGGTTTTTTGTGGGGGGGCGCTCGCGGCTCCAGCAATAGAAGCGCTATAGGATTTACGGCCGCTGGAATCGGGTAAAAACACCACCATCCGCAGCACCAACATCTCCAGGCCTTGCGCAGGATCGGGCACGAGCGCAAGGTCGCGGCGCCCACGTAGAGCAATGTCGTAGCACAGTTGCAACTCAGTTGGCGCCATGGTGGCGACAAACTGTTGCAACCGCTGCGTGTCGTTGACTTCATCTACGGGCAAGTCGGGCAATTGCTGCGCGATGGCCGCCAGGTGTAATAAGCCCACTAAGTCAGCTGCGAGTGTTTCATAATCTGGAGCGAATGCACTCAGCTCACGCAATTGCCCTAGAGCACGGGCTACATCGCGCGCCGCAACGGCTTCGAGAATGCTCAGCAGCGACGCTTCCGTGACGCTACCGAGCATGGCCTCGACCTCGCTCTGGCGCACCTGCCCGGCGCCGTGGGCAATCGCTTGATCTAGCAGCGACAGAGCATCGCGCACACTCCCCGCTGCCGCCCGAGCCAACAGAGCCAGCGCCGCAGGTTCGGCCTGCAGTTGCTCTTGCTCGATAATCCAGCCAAGGTATTGTTGAATCTGAGGGCTGGGGACGCGCTTGAGAGTAAACTGCAAGCAGCGCGAAAGAATCGTTACGGGCAGACGCTGCGGGTCGGTCGTCGCGAGCAAGAACTTGACGTGTGGTGGCGGCTCTTCCAGAGTTTTAAGCAGCGCATTAAAACTATGCTTGGAGAACATATGCACCTCGTCAATGAGGTACACCTTGTAACGCCCGCGCGTGGGAGCATAGGGGACGTTGTCGAGCAGCTCGCGGGTATCATCGACTTTGGTGCGCGAGGCCGCATCGACCTCAATGAGATCCACAAAGCGCCCTGCATCAATATCGCGACAGGTCCCGCACTCGCCACACGGACGCGGGCTTTGGCCACGTTCGCAATTAAGACACTTGGCAAAGATCCGCGCAATCGTGGTTTTCCCGACCCCTCGAGTGCCAGAGAAAAGATACGCGTGGTGCAAACGGTCTTGCTCTAGCGCATTGGTCATCGCGCGCAGAACGTGTTCTTGGCCGACCATCGCATCGAAGTGCCGAGGGCGCCATTTGCGGGCTAATACTTGGTAACTCATTCTAAGTCTAAGCCTCATCCCGACATGCAAAGAGGTGAACGCCTCAGCCGATTCCCGGCGCCCAAGCGCACTGCTACCGCTGCTCCCTTCCAGGCCTGACGGAGTTCACAGCTGCTCGTCGCGAGAGGGCTGAGACGATCACCAACGAGTATTGTGCGATGAATCCACCAAAGCTGCAAGGCCGTGCACATATCTCTAGACCGAAACCGGGCCTGCGAGTCTGAGAAGACTAGGGTTTGAGCACCCCATCGTGCTTGTAATTATTTTCTTACACCATGTTATTGCTACGTAGACAATCGGCACTCACTGCTTTTTTTTTCCGGCTTCAGAGCGCTTGTTTAGGCCTTTTCCTCTTAATAACGGCCCAGGCAGACAGGTTTTGTTCAGCTCACCCCCCCCAACATGCCGATTTGTAAGTGTCCGTCCTTGCGTGTAACGAGAGCGTCCTTTCGCTATAGTGCCCCGCAACGCTCCACTCTCACACCGTTGTTTTAAGAGGAATTCTAGCTATGAGTAAGTTTGACGAAGCGATCGACAAATATCGCACTGACTTGGAAAACATCAACATCACTGTAGACGAAGCGCTGCTGCGTGCCGTCACCAAAGGCCTGGGGCCGTCTATTTACAATCGCGATTCTCAGTCTGTCGCTTTCACTGACCCCAGCGAAGTCAATCGCGTACGCGCGAACTTTCTGATCAAAAAGCTCGGCATGGCCGACAATGACAGCCTCGACGCCCTGCTCGATCAAGTCAAAACCCAATACAGCAAAAACCCCCGTTATCGCGCCGTGGTGTACTACCTGCTGACCCTGGCTACCAATAAGCAAGCGATTTACCTCTAAGCACACCGACCTGTGAGCTTTGCGGCGGTCGCCTCGCGCAACCCCACCAAAATACAAGCCTGCGCTGCGGCGCTAGAAAGCTACGCGCTCACGCTACCTTGCCGAGGTTTTGCTGTGGACAGTGGCGTCGCTGCTCAGCCCTGGGGGCACGAAGAGACGCTACTCGGAGCACGCAACCGCATTGAGCAATTGCGCGAGATTGCGCCGCAAGCAGCGCTATGGATGGCTATTGAAGGGGGCGTAGTCGAAGAACCTACGCTAGGGCTTGTCGCTATGGCCTGGGTGGTCGTGCAGCGCGCACAGCGCGAAGGCGTGGCCCAGAGTGCGAGCTTTGTGCTGCCTGAGGCCGTTGCGCATTGGCTACGTCAGGGTGTCGAGTTAGGAGACGCGATGGATCGCGTCACTGGTGAGCACAACATCAAACAGGGCCAAGGTGCTGTGGGCGTGCTCACTCAGGGGCGAGTAAGCCGCCAAGATCTGTACTGCCCAGCCGTGCAGCTGGCCATGATTCCTCTACTGCCTGTCTAGCTCCTATCTAGCGCCACTGGCGCGCGCCCCCTGCGGCCAAGACACTCTCGGCGCGCACTAGCTCCCCGTTTTTAAGCCATACCCGCCCGAACTGCGAGCCATTGAGCACGCGCTGCGCCGATGTATCTGAGCACTGGCGCATGCTCACGTGCAAAGCCCAGCGCTTGGTCAATCGATTCAGTGGCGACTCTGGACGAAAGGCCCAGGCATCAATGCGTGCAAAAAAGCGCAGCAACCCATCGGGAAAAGTATTGCGCAGGCCTGAGCTTGTGAGCTGCCAGATATCAGGAGAGCGCGCAGCAGAGCGCAGCGATACATCGCTGACAAAGCCATAGTGCACGTCGCCAGAGAGAATCACGATGTTCTGCGCCGTATCTGCATCGGCGAATAGCTCCAGCAAACTCCCGCCGCTCTCGTCGTGGGCCATCCAATTTTCTGAATCCACCAGCTGCGACAAGCCTAGGCTCGTACCGAGCGCTTGCGTCCACTCAATCGCCTTCAGCCCAAATACCGGTGCAGCCGAAACCAGGACCACCGACGGCACAGCATAGAGCTGTGCTTTGAGCGCTTCGAGCTTATTGAGTTGCATCAGTCCTGAAGGATGGCGCGGTCGATCAAGACGCGGTTCGCGCTCGGTGCGCGTATCGAGGACCCGCATCGGAGGATCGTGCGGCGTCTGATAGTCCCACTGATGGAAGGCGAGCATGGCGGCATGCGTCGCGGCTTTTTGTGGTGGGGTTGGGTCTTGTAAATAGGCCTGAATGGGCGCGGCTAAAGCCGCAACCCGCTGGGGGTCATTGCCCCAGGCTTGAAAAAGCCAATACGCCACCAAAGCATCGCCGATCATGGAGCGCGATGCAGGGTGTGACAAGGCCACTTCTGTCCAGTAATGGGAGATATTCCAATCATCCGTCACGTCGTGATCGTCGAAGATCATATACGTTGGCACCCGCGCCAAGGCCCGCTGCACAGCAGCGAGCTGCGAGACAAATTCATTGATGCATTGACGCTCACGGTGGTAGCGGCGGCGTTGGCTTGGGCTGAGCTTAGCCGGTGCACTAAGCTCTAACAAAGGCCACAACGCGGGGGACCACACCAGTAAATACATGGCCACGATCTCTTGCAGCAACAGCAAGTGATTATCGGGGGTAGCCGTGGTAAAAACAGGCTTGCGTGTCCCACCAAACACACGGCGCTGAACACGGCCATGCTCGCCTTTTTTGGGCAGAAGATTTCTGCGAGCATAGACATCGCGTAGCGCTTCAGGCGAGAATTTCTCATAGGGCTCTGGCCCATACAGGCCCAACATATCCACCACTTGCCAGATGGCGCGCAGCATCGGCCCCGCGACATCATCTAGATACACCTGATCGCCACAAAACACCACCGCTGCGGGCCAGTCAGCATCATCCACGGTGGTATCTAGCGTGGCATCCAGCGCTGCGATAGCGTCTGACCCCGGATGATGTGGGCGTCGGCAAGAGCCAAAGACCACATGATCGAGCTGAGGCTTGATACACAAGGCATGCGCGGCGCTGAGCGCCTCTCCACTACGCGCATCAATACAGCGATAAGTCCCCCAACCGGTTTGCGGCGCTGCAAACTGTGCCTGCACCTGATACAGATGGGCCTGCACGCCCAGTGCAAAGTGCTCGCTATCGCTCTGTAGAGTCTGCCAGGGAGCGCCCACCATGCTTTGCCACTGCACGGCGACCGAGGTCGGTTCTCGCAGCACCACCGTCAGCGCCAGCGCCTGCGCCGAGCAACGACGCAACATTGGCCCAAGAATCATCATTGGAGGTTTCATCTATTCCTTCTACTGTTTGGCGTACCATATCGCGCTGATATGACTGTTTTAGTATAACCGTGCCGCAGTTTGATTCCCCCGATTTCTTACGCCAACACATCGATAGCATTCTCGCTTTCTATGCCCCGAACAGCTTAGACGCGGCGGGTGGCTTCTACCACTATTTCCTCGACGATGGCAGCGTGTATAACACCCATCATCGGCACTTGGTCAGCGCCACACGATGGCTCGTGAATGCGGCAGCGGCTTACCACTATGGGCATGGTGATCACTACCGCGACTGGGCCGCGCACGCTCTCGCCGAGTTACACAATGGGTTTTTGATCCGCAGCGGTGACAACGCAGGCGACTATGCCTGGACGATGGACTATCGACAAATAGAAGACGGGCGCGTGATGGCCTATGGCCAAGGCTTTGTGCTACTGGCCATGAGCTGGGCGCATCGCCTTGGACTGTGCAGCCATGAGGAACTCAAGCGCGTGTTTGTGCGTATCAACACGCGCTTCTATGAAGCCAAATACGGCGCCTATAGCGATGAGCGCAGCGACACCGGCACTCTGAGTGACTATCGAGGACAGAATGCCAACATGCACCTCTGCGAGGCCTGCTTGGCTGCCTTTGAGGCCACGGTAGATCGCGACTATCTGGAGCGCGCAATAGAATTGGCAGAAACCTTCGCTTTCAGGCTCAGTAGCGACGGCCCCATTTGGGAGCATTATCATCACGACTGGACCCCTGATTGGGACTACAACCGCGACAACCCCGGCGATATCTTCAAGCCTTGGGGAGTACAAACCGGCCATCAAACCGAGTGGGCCAAGCTACTGCTGATACTCGACGAGCATGACCCTGACCCCCGCTGGCTCGCCCGTGCACAAACCCTGCATGCACACGCCTGGTCCTGTGGCTGGGATGCGCAGCATGGCGGCCTGATCTATGGCTATGATCTCGTAGGCCAGCCTTGCGACAGGGACAAATATTTCTGGGTGCAGGCCGAGAGTTTTGCCAGCGCTTGGCGTCTCTACCGGCGCACTGGAGAGGCTCATTATCTGGCGCAGTATCACGCCATTTGGGAATGGTCATGGGAGCATCTGGTCGATCATAAGTGGGGGGCTTGGTATCGCATCGTAGCCGCCAACGGCAACAAACGAGAGCGCACCAAATCCCCAGCAGGCAAAGTGGATTATCACACCATGGGCGCCTGCTGGGATGTGCTCAGAAACCCTTGAGCACTCACTCACTTTTTATACTGGTCGAGCTATCTGCACTGCTCGATCACTAGGTGCGCAATGTCACGTAATAGCGCGCGGCTGCCATTCCCAGCAGCATCGCCACCACAAATTGCCACACCGTGCCCGCCCCAGTAATCAACATCGGAAACGACGCGCCAGGACAAAAGCCGGCAATGCCCCAACCGACGCCAAAAATGGCCGAGCCAATAATCAAGCGCCGATCGATGCTGGCGTTAGTGGGCACATCAAAGCGCGCCTCGACCAACGGCGCGGCGCGACGCCATACCCAGCGATAGCCGATAAATGTGACCACCACGCCCGCACCCAGCACAAAGGCCAAACTCGGATCCCACGTTCCAGTGACATCAAAAAAATTCACCACTTTGGCGGGGTTTCCCATCCCCGAGATAGCGATGCCCAGACCAAAAATAGCGCCGCTAAGCACTGCATAGATCACGCTCATAGCACATGCCTCAATAGATACACCGTCACCGCAGTGGAGAGCATAAACACCGGTACCGCCACCCACGAGCGCCTGGAGAAGCGCGACAAACCGCACAGGCCATGCCCACTGGTGCAGCCTCCCCCCAGCGTCACGCCAAACCCGACCAATATCCCACCTACTCACAGCAATGGACCTGACGCGGTCGCCGTCATGCTGGGCCAGTCTTGTGTCCATCCCAGCACCAGCAACGGCCCCAAGAGCATGCCGAATAAGACCGCCCAGCGCCAAGCCCTGCGATCACTGAATACCGCACCGGACACGATGCCCGTCGCACCAAAAATCCTACCGTGGCTGAGCATCAGTAACACTGCCGCCAGACCAATTAAGGCTCCACCTGCCGCAGAGGCCCAAGGGGTAAAGTCCGTCATGCCGGTCTCCATAAAAAACCGCGACCTTAACGCCTCAACTCTCAACAGGCAAATTATAGGGTTCACTTGTGCCCCCGCTTCGGGGTACCTTAGAGGCTGATTGACTGCATGACTGGATGCCATACCGTGACTGATTACTTTGCCGACCTCCCCCACGTGCAATACGAAGGCCCTGACTCCGATAACCCCTTCGCCTATCGACACTACAAC
>CAKZUS010000284.1 GCA_937921805.1 uncultured Granulosicoccaceae bacterium | reverse complement strand
GCCTGGGTCTGGAGCGCATCATTGCCTATGCCACTGGCATAAAAAACGTGCGCGACGTGATCCCCTTCCCGCGTACACCCCGCAATGTGAGCTTCTAGGGCGTCAAATTCGCGTATAGCAGGCCGATACACAGCACAAGATCTTTCGCTTTGGAGGCCCGCGTTGCGCTGGCTCTTGCTGCTCTGTTTATTATCAACCCAGTCCGTCGCTGGTATAGCGATGGGCTTGGATGATGCGCGCCATTTGCTCAATCGTGCTGGTTTTGGCGCAAGTATCTCCCAGCTAGAACTCTATGCGGCGCTCGCACCTGATCAGGCCATTTATCGCCTAGTTAGCGCCCCGAGCACCTCACAACTTCCTTGGCCCACGTGGACGACCGAGCCTATTGAGTCCACCATTAGTCGTATCCGCCAAGACATCGAGATTCGTCGAGAGACGCGCCAAATCAACAAAGAGCGCCGCATCGAGCTACAGCAGTGGCAAATCCAAAACGTCTGGACCACGCCTCACCCCTTGGCGGAGCGCATGGTGTTGTTTTGGCACGATGTGTTTTTTGTGCCGATTACTGCCGTCCTCGACCCTTTGCTCTATGCGCAGCATATGCGTACTATGCGCGAGCACGCAACGGGCAACTATGGCGACTTGCTGCGCGCGATGATGCGCGATGTGGCGCTACTGGAGTACTACGACGCCCCGCGCAGCCGCCTCAGTTCGCCCAATGCTCGCCTAGCTGAGGCGCTACTCGATAGGTTTAGCATGGGTGATTCCGTACCACGGCGCCGCGATTACCGTGAGCTGGCACGGGCGCTCACTGGTGCCAGCATGGATCGAGGCACGTTTACCTATCGCTTTGATCTCGACATTCACGACCCTGGCGATAAAAATATTTTCGGCCGATCCGGTGCCTTTACCCCCGATGAGGCCATTCAACTCGTTCTGGACCATCCCGCTACCGCTGAGAACATCGTGCGGCGGCTATGGCGGCACCTGGTAGGACCGCATCCAGAGGCCAAAATCGTGGATAAGCTGGCAAAAGATTTTCGCCGCGACTACGAGCTGCAGCCCCTTTTGGTGGCGATTTTGGCTCACCCTCAATTCTGGGCGCAGGCGCAGCGCGGACAGCTCGTGAAAAGCCCTCTCGATGTGCTGGTCTCCGCCCTGAAGCTCTTTGATCAGCCCTTGCTCAATCTCGGAGAAGTCTTTGAGGTCGCCAGCACTATGGAAATGCCCATGTTCGACGGGACCTACCCTCGCCACAGCGGCTTGAGCTGGATTCGTCCCGATTTATGGAGCTTGCGAATGCGCATTATGCGACGCCTTTCGCGAGGCAAGGAAGTCTCTACCGAGCATCGAGGCCTCGCTCTCTATCACTGGATAGAGCAAGGGGGCGAGCTGGAGACCGCGATGCTGCCCACGCCGACCAATGAGCCTCCGATGCATTGGAATCAAAGTGCCTACGAGCGCCTGGGTCACTATCTTCTTGATCGTCAATTTCAGCTCAAGTAAAAGTGAGTGTATCTATGCCCCGCCTAAGCCGTCGTGAACTCATGAAGCTCGCCCTCGCTGGTGCGCTGGGAGGGACTTCGCTCAACGCGTCTGCGCAAAAGCGTCGTAGTTTCTCTAGCATCAGCTCTAGCAACAATCGCAAATCACCACCGCGCTATCTCATATTGGTCGAGCTACGCGGCGGCAATGATGGCTACAACACCCTGGTGCCCTACACCGACCCCCATTACTATCGCGCTCGACCCACTTTAGCGATCCCCAAAGACGAGGTGCTTATGCTCGATGAAAGCTATGGCCTTCATCCTGCTCTGGCGAGTTTTGCTAGCTTTTGGGAAAAGCGTGAGCTGTCTATTCTCCCGCGTGTCAGCTACCCCAACCCTGCCTTGACTCACTTTCGCGCCAGCGAAATCTGGGACACCGCTCTGACGGGGGACAAGCTCTTTGGTAACGGATGGGTCGAGGCTTTAGAGCCGATGCCTGAGCACCACCGCGAATACATCGCCCACGGCGTCACCATTGGGCGCAATAGCGGGCCGATGGAGGGCGCCAAAAGGCTGCTGCAGTTTGACCGCCTCAGTACCCTCATACACCAGTTGGAGTGGGGTGTTACCAGTTCCGTTGATGCCAGCAACGAGGCCCTGTCGCACATCAATCAAATCGAAGCGAGCCTGGCGCGCTCGGCAATTTTGCCGCATAAGCGCATCATGCCCTTGCCGGAGACAGCTGAGTTTCCTGGCAGCCCCTTTGGCGAGGATCTCGCGGATTTAACGCAGATGATTCTCAGCGGCGTGGGCGCGCCGGTAATGAAAGTCTCACTGGGTAGCTTTGACACACATGAGGACCAAGCCACGCGCCACGCCAATCTGCTGGCCGACTTGGCCGATGGACTGTGGGCGACTCGCGAGACCTTATTGGAAGCGGGACACTGGCCGCAAGTGGCCTTTATGCTCTACTCTGAGTTTGGCCGCACCCTGGCCGAAAATGCCCAACGCGGGACCGATCACGGGCCTGTGGCGCCAATGCTGCTATTGGGGCGCCCTATGCGTGCGGGCATTTATCCGCCCGAGGGAGAATACACGGATTTTCGGCGCGTTTACAACACCATGATCAATAGCTGGCTCGGCACACACTCCAAGCGCCTTAGTCGACGCGAGTTCCCACCACTGGGCATTCTCGACTCCAGCTTCCGCCGCGAGGGGAGCTTGCTATAGCAGCGGCATTCACGTGACGTCACGTCACGCCAATACTCGCGTCGCGGTCTGAACGCGTATCGCTAATCGGGCGGTTGTCTTGGGCATGAAACGTATACACCAAAGACAGCTTCACGGCCTGAGTATGGTTTGCCGTCGCGGCATGAAACGTCTGGCAGTGGAAAAACAACACATCCCCCGGATTGAGCGCTTCGCTCTGGGCTGCCTTAATCAGGGCCTGGTTGGGTTCGAGGTCTTCGCGCAGAAATAAACGCGCATCCAATCGCCCCCGGTCGAGGTCGATGCGATGCGATCCTGGCAATAATTGCAATACGCCATTGGCTTGGTGCTCGGGCACCAGAGGGATCCACACGCTGACCAGCTCGGGGCGATCAAAGCTCCAGTAACGCATATCACGATGCCATGCGGTGCGGCTAGAGAAACCGGGGTGTTTGGTCATCACGCAGTTATGATGATTTTGCGACAGGGCGATGCGCTCGCTGCCAATAAAGCGCTGCAAACGCTCAGTAATCGCAGGGTGGCGCGCGGCATCGCGAAAAGCCGCATCGCGGCTATAAGCCTGCAAAAGGCGGCGCGGGGTCTTGCCACCTGCAGCGTGCAAGGACTGCGGCGAACCTGGATAACCCACCTCAGCTTCGTACTCAACGGGGGCCAGCGGTGGCGCCAATGCCGCCTCGGCAGTAGTACGCAATGTGTTCACTAGCTCTGCGGGCAAACTGTTGCGACAAACGAGGTAGCCATCGCGGGAAAAGCGCGCCGCTTCGCTCTCTGGATCGTTCACAATATTTTTCACAGCGTCGTTCACAGTATCGCTCACGGTGTCATGGGTTGAGAAGAGATATAAACGCATCATGGCGCGGAAGTCGGGGCCATAATCAAGCCCATAGTAGACGAAGCCTACTTGCCGATACAGAACTGGCTAAAAATGTGACCCAATAGGGCGTCGCTGGTGACGACCCCCGTAATCTCGTCAAGTGCCAACTGGGCGAGGCGCAGCTCTTCTGCGCCCAACTCCAATGCCTGATACGTAAGATGTCTCTGCGCTGTGGTCACATGTTCAGAGGCCTGTTGCAGCGCCTGTACATGTCGCTGGCGGGCGCTGAAACGAGGCAGACCGCCCCCTAACAATGGATCCACCAGAGCGTCTCTCAACGCCTCTAGGCCGCTGCCTGTCTTGGCGCTAATCGCCAGGACCCCTTCGGGTATAGCGGCGCTGTCAGCAGCATGAGCGAGGTCTATTTTATTGGCAACCTCCAGGCATAGCGCCGCCTGCTCGCCCAGCTCGCTTCTTAGCGACTGGGCGTCGGCGGGCGAAGCGGCATCCCACAGTAATATCACCACGTCGGCTCGCTGCAGCTCCTCGCGCGCGCGCCGGACGCCTTCTTGCTCGATGGCATCGTCACTGTCGCGCAAGCCCGCGCAATCAATCAAGGTCAGGGCTAATCCATTGAGGCTAAGCTCGACCTCTAAGGTGTCGCGAGTCGTCCCTGGCGTGGCCGTGACGATAGCCCGCTGCTCACCCGCTAGAGCATTGAGTAGTGTGGACTTTCCTGCATTAGGACGACCTAATAACAACACTCTAGCGCCATCGCGCAACCGCAGGCCTCGACTGGCCTCAAGGATGCTCTGCACTAGGTCATCGCTGAGCGCATCCAAGCGCCGCAGCAAGGCCGTGTCGACCTCGTTGTCGATATCTTCGTCGGGAAAATCTAGCGCCGCCTCGACCCCTATTCGCACCGTGGTCAATGCAGTGCCACTGTCGCGCACCCACTGCGAAAACACGCCGCTCAGAGAAGCATAGGCGGCCCGCGCTGCCGCATCGCTGCGCGCTTCGATCAGATCAGCAATCGCTTCAGCTTGACTAAGATCAATGCGGTCATTGAGAAAAGCGCGCTGGCTGAATTCCCCCGGCTCCGCCAGGCGTGCGCCGTAATGACAGGCGGCGTCTAACAGCGCTTGCAGGAGGGCAAGCCCACCGTGAGCATGCAGCTCGACGACGTTCTCGCCAGTAAAAGACTCCGGAGCCACAAAGCGCAGCAACAAGCCTTGGTCTATCGCCGCGCCCTGCGAGTCAACAAAGCGC
>CAKZUS010000283.1 GCA_937921805.1 uncultured Granulosicoccaceae bacterium | reverse complement strand
ATCGACCATGCACTGATCCATGCAAATGCGCCCCACGATAGGCTGCCGTCGCCCCGCAATCAAGACTTGCGCCTGACCACTCATCGCGCGCATATAGCCGTCGCCATAGCCGCAGGGCACGGTGACAATGCGCGTCGAGGCCGGCGCGCGCCAGGTGGAGCCATAGCTAATGGCTTGGCCAGGCTCGGCGGTTTTGGTGTAGACGACTTGGCTATGTAGCGACAACACCGGTTCTAGCGCGAGCTTACGCGCGGTCTGCGTGCTGGGGTAGACGCCATAGCAAAGAATGCCAGGGCGCACCATGTCGAGCCAGCTCTCGGCAAACTGCGCTACGGCGCCAGAGTTGGCAGCATGGCGCCGCCAGGGAAGGGCGCGCTCACTGATCCAGTGGCAGGCGCCCAGGAACGCATCGAGCTGTTGTTGCGTTGGTGCATACTCGGGCAGGTCGCTATTGGCAAAATGCGTGAACACCCCCTCTACATCAATGCGTGGCAGCGCCAAGGCGCGCTCAAAGAGTGCTGGGGCACTGCTGGGACGCACCCCAATACGCCCCATTCCGGTGTCGATTTTCAGGTGTACCGTGGCGCGAGTTCGGGCGGCTTCGGCAGCGACTTGAATTTGCTCAAGCTTGTCGATAGAGCTGGCGGTGAGCATCAGCCGGTGCGCGAGGAACTGCGGGATTTGGTCGCCAAGGATGCCGCCGAGCACCAGCACCGGACACTCAATGCCAGCGCGGCGCAGCGCGATGCCTTCTTCGAGGAGTGCGACGCCAAGCTGCTGCGCCCCAGCGGCTAAGAACGCGCGACTGCACTCGATGAGTCCGTGGCCATAGGCATTGGCTTTGACAATCGGCATGACCGGCACGCCCACGTGGGCGGCGATGCGCTGGTAATTGCGCGCCAGGGCATCGAGTTTGACCACGGCCACCGTCGGTCGGTGTTCGGTGGGCTTGTGGATTGTGGAATTCAATTCCATAATGTGGGAAACAGGCTCCTGCTGTTGTCTTCTTATACTCAAGCGTTGGCGATTATTATGCAAATCAATCATCTCAATATCGACCCTCTCATCTATCGCTTCATTGTCGATGAAGCGGCTCCAGAGACAGGAATCGATCCCCAAGCTTTCTTCGAGTCCCTGGCAGAGATCGTGCGAGATCTGGGGCCACGCAACCAAGCGCTGCTAGCGCGCCGCGATCAGTTGCAGTCGCAGCTGGACGAGTGGAATCGAGCGCATCAGGGGCAGGCGATTGTCGCGCAAGAGTACGAAGCGCTTTTGCGCGAAATCGGCTACTTGGTTGAGGCCCCCCAGACGGTGCAAATCCGCTCCGAGGGCGTAGACTCGGAGATTGCCGCAGTGGCCGGGCCGCAGTTGGTCGTCCCCGTAAACAATGCGCGCTATGCCCTCAACGCCGCCAATGCTCGATGGGGGAGCTTATACGATGCTTTGTATGGCACAGACGTCATCGATGAGGCACAAGGACGCGCGCGTACAGAGGCCTACAATCCCGTGCGCGGAGCCGCCGTGGTGGCGTACGCCAGTGCCTTTCTTGACCAGTACTTTCCGCTGCACAAAGCCAGCCACAGCGCTGCGACCGCCTACCATGTGTACGAAGGTGACTTGGTGGTGGAGACCCAAGCGGGCAGCGTTGGGCTACGTGATGCGGGGCAGTTGCGGGGGTATCGCGGCGCGCTGGACGCGCCCGAGGCACTGTTGCTCCAGCATCATGGCTTGCATGTTGAGCTGGTGATCGATAGCGAGCACCCCATTGGCAAGGCGCATCCTGCTGGCCTGGCTGATGTCGTGGTCGAGGCGGCGCTGTCGACGATTCAGGACTGCGAAGACTCGGTAGCGGCGGTAGATGCCCAAGACAAGGCGCTGGTGTACCGCAATTGGTTGGGGCTGATGACCGGGCGTCTCGAACACCGCATGAGTAAGGGCGGGCGCGAGATGGTACGCCGCCTGAATCCCGACAGGCTCTATACCGATCTCTCTGGAGGACAGCTCAGTCTGCCAGGGCGCTCGATGATGTTGGTGCGCAATGTCGGGATGCATATGTACACCGATGCGATCACGAGCACTGCGCTTGAGATGTCTGGTGAGACCTCTGGGGCCGCTTCTGCAGCGCCGATTCCCGAGGCCTTTATGGATGCGATGGTAACTAGTTTGTGCGCGATGCACGATCTGAAGGGCCTGGGGACGTATCGCAACAGCCGTGCGGGCAGTGTTTATATCGTCAAACCCAAAATGCATGGCCCCGAAGAAGTGGCTTTTAATGTCGAGTTGTTTGCGCGCGTCGAAAAAGCCTTAGGCTTGGCGCCCAATACGCTCAAAATCGGCATTATGGACGAAGAGCGCCGTACTACTGTCAACCTCAAGGCTTGCTTGGCCGAGGCGCATGAGCGGGTGATCTTTATCAATACGGGCTTTTTGGACCGTACAGGGGATGAGATTCACTCCTCAATGGAACTCGGACCGATGACGCGCAAGAACGACATGAAGTCCACGGCGTGGATTGCCGCCTACGAAAATCATAATGTCGAGACGGGCTTGGCCTGTGGTCTGCGAGGGCGCGGGCAGATTGGCAAAGGCATGTGGGCGATGCCTGACGCTATGGCGGCGATGTTGGCGCAAAAGCACGGTCATCCCGAGGCCGGGGCAAATTGTGCGTGGGTCCCATCGCCGACGGGGGCGACCCTTCACGCCTTGCATTATCACCAGGTCGATGTTGCTGCGCGCCAGGACGTCTTGCGCGGACGCACCCCTGCAATGCTGAGCGATATCTTGACAGTGCCGCTGCATAGCGATCGTGCATCGTTGGATGACGAGCAGATCACGGCGGAGCTAGAGAACAATGCGCAGAGTATTCTGGGGTATGTCGTGCGCTGGGTGGACCAGGGTGTAGGCTGCTCCAAAGTCCCCGATATAGAGGGCAATGAGCTGATGGAAGACCGCGCGACCTTGCGTATCTCTGCCCAGCATATCGCCAACTGGATGCGCCACGGCATCGTCACGCGCGAGCAGGTCGAAGCGGTGTTTGCGCGCATGGCCCTGGTGGTGGATGAGCAAAATGCCGGTGATCCTGCGTATCGCCCTCTAGCGCAAGGCGGTACCGCTTTTGATGCCGCGCTGGCACTGGCGGTGGAGGGACAAGCGCAGCCCAATGGCTATACCGAGTTTGTGTTGCACAGTGCGCGCCGTAGCGTCAAAGCTGCATCCTGATGAGATGAGCTGAGCTGAGCTGAGC
>CAKZUS010000282.1 GCA_937921805.1 uncultured Granulosicoccaceae bacterium | reverse complement strand
GCCTTGATGGTCAATCAGGCCGCCGCGCTCTTTGATGCGGGGGAGGCTTGCGGCGCACAAGCGAATATGGCCAAGATGCTGGCAGCCGAGGCGTCGTGGGCGGCGGGGGATGTGTGTCTGCAGACCCATGGTGGGTTTGGTATCAGTCGCGAGTATCATATTGAGCGCAAACTACGCGAGACGCGCTTGTACCAAATCGCGCCGATCTCGACCAATCTCATTTTGTCTTATCTCAGCGAACACGTGCTGGGCATGCCGAGGAGTTTTTGATGCAGGCACTCGACGGAATACTCGTCGTTGCGATAGAGCAAGCTGTGGCCGCACCACTGTGCACCGCGCGGCTGGCGCAAGCGGGGGCGCGGGTGATCAAAATTGAACGCCAAGAGGGCGATTTTGCCCGCGCTTACGATACAGCGGCAAAGGGAGAGAGCAGCTATTTTACCTGGCTGAACCAGGGCAAAGAGTCGGTGTGTCTGGATTTTAAAGCAGACGCTGACGCCGATACGCTGTGGTCTATTTTGCTGCAGGCGGATGTGCTGGTGCAGAACCTATCGCCGGGAGCGCTGGAGCGAGCAGGGTTTTCGCATGAAGCGCTGCAGGCCGCCAATCCGCGTTTGATTCTGTGCAATATCTCGGGCTATGGCGACGCCGGCGCAGCGGCGACTCAGCGCGCGTATGACTTATTAGTGCAGGCGGAGAGCGGGCTGATCTCGGTCTCGGGTAGCCCCGAAGCACCGGGGCGCATTGGCGTCTCTGTCTGCGATATCGGCGCAGGCATGACGGCGTATAGCGCAGTGCTCGAAGCCCTGCTCCGACGCGCACGCACGGGTCACGGTGAGGTGCTGTCAGTCTCTTTATTCGATGTCGCCGCAGACTGGATGGCGGTGCCGTATCTCCACGCACGCTATGGCGAAGGCGCGCCGCAGCCCGTCGGGCTACGACACCCATCCATCGCGCCCTACGGGGCTTTTGTTTGTGCGGAGGGGCGCCTGGTGTTGATCTCTATCCAGAACGAGCGCGAGTGGCGGCGCCTGTGCGAAGCCGTACTGCAGTGCCCGGCTCTGTTAGACAATCCCGCCTATGCGAGCAACAACCAACGCGTCGCACATCGGGTGCAGCTAGAGCAAGACATCACCGCCATCACTCAGACACTGAGCGCGGCCGAGTTCCAAGACCGGCTGCAACGCGCCCAGATTGCCTATGGCGCGATCAATACGCCAGACGATCTGGCGGAACACCCTGCTTTTCGCTCGCAGCAGAGCATGACCACAGACGGGCAAACGGTGTGCATGCCGGCTCATCCCGTGTTGCGCCACCATGCTCCCCCTCCACCGGCCACGCGCAGCCCCTGCTTAGGCGAACATACACAGGCCGTGCAGACCGAATTTCGTAGTGATTTCTAATGAATCAACCCTCCTCTCCTCCCGCGTGGCAGACCCGCTGCCAAGAGTACATAGGACGCAGCGAAACCTGTCATGACGTGATGGCGCCTTTTGCCAGCAATGCCTTATTGGCGACGTTCAATGACTCGCCCACGCTCACCGCTGGCGACTCCGTTCCGCCGCTGTTCCACTGGTTGTATTGCAACCCCTCGCCGCAGCAGCGGCAACTCAAAGGCGACGGCCACGAGCAGCTCGGGCGTTTTTTGCCGCCCATGCAATACTCCCACCGCATGTGGGCGGGCAGCCGTATAGAGTTTCACGAGCCTCTGCGCCTGGGCACGGTCGCCACCCGCGTCTCTTACATTGATTCTGTGGAATTCAAAGCCGGCTCTAGCGGCCCCTTGGGCTTTGTCCACATTCGGCACTGCTACATGCAAAACGACCGTCTGTGCCTGAGCGATGTCCAAACTCTGGTTTATCGCGATAGCCCTAAAATCCCTCACACCAGCGTCGCGCCGACGGCACGCTCCCCGCAGTCGCTAGATGCGGTGAGTCTCTTTCGCTACTCGGCCCTGACTTTTAACTCGCACCGCATTCACTACGATCTTGACTATTGCCGCGAGGTCGAGCACTACCCCCACCTCGTAGTACACGGCCCGCTGATGGCGACGCTCTTGCAACGTCATCTGCAAAAGGCCCCGCCAGCACGCCTGTCGCATTTTCGCTTTCGGGGGCTGGCGCCCGTCTTCGCCGGAGAGGGGTTTCGCCTACACACTGATGCCGCCGACCCCAACCACGCGACCCTGATCAAAGCCGACGACACTCCCGCCGTCAGCGCCAGCGTGAGCTGGGCATAAGGCTGCCATACTCTCCCCGCATCATTGATTGGATAAGGAACAAACGCTCTTGAACAACACGCTTACAATACGAGGCCTCGCCGCACTCGCCGTCATACTGAGTGTCACCCTCAGTGGCTGTCTGGGCATGCCCGATTCCATTCGGCCAGTGACCCCTTTTCAGCTGGATAACTACTTGGGGAAGTGGTACGAAATTGCCCGACTCGATCATCCATTTGAGCGCGGACTCAGCCGCGTCACGGCCGAGTATCGCCTCAGAAGTGACGGCGGCGTAAGCGTGACCAATCGCGGCTACTCTGAAAAGACACAAAAGTGGAAACAATCCCAGGGCAAGGCCTACTTTGTGAACACGCCTGACCAGGGCTATCTCAAAGTGTCCTTCTTTGGGCCGTTCTACGGCTCGTATGTCATTTTCGAGCTCGACCGCGAGGACTATCAATACGCGTTTGTCTCAGGACCTGATACTGATTATCTCTGGCTACTCTCCAGAACCCCGACGGTAGAGGCCGATGTGATGCAGCGATTCATCGCCCTGTCTCAAGAAAAGGGATTTGATACGACGCAAATCATCACCGTGCAGCACGAGTGAGCACGAGTGAGCACGAGTGAGCACGAGTGAGCCAATTGTGGGCGCGCTGGGCAGCTCGCACGTGGGCAGAGCGGCGCCTTAGGTCGACCTCAAGGGCAGACCCCATCGAGCCACTGCGTCAGCCTGGCATCTAGTTCTTGCCAACTATTGCTGGCATAGCGCGCGCCTGGCGCCACTCCAGCAAGGCGCCGAAGTCGGGCAAAACCGATAAAGTGATCCCCTATCACGGCAGGCACCGACTCGGCCACATCGCTGATGTGCCCCACATTGTCATCCACAAAATAACAGGCATAGCCTGCGCTCAAGGTCGCGACTGCCGGGGCTTTGCTGCCCTGCCAAAACACCATGGGGTAGTCCATGCCTTGTGCCTGCAGGTTGGCGCGACGAGAATCCGCCATATCGGCCCAAAGGTTCGTCAAGATCATCACATTGGCGCGCTGCGACAATCGAGCGAGAATCTGTGGGACCTCTGGATAGGTCGGCTGCTGCACTACTAATTTTGCATAGCTGTCATAGACCAGCGTATCGATCTCTTCGGTGCTGAGCTGTCGTCCTTTCGCATCAATCACGGTGCAGCGCTGAAACCAGGGACTACTCAGCTCTAAGTGATAGCCCGCCGCCTCCCAGCGCTGCATGATTTGCTGCATTGATGGACACAGCACTTCATCGACATCAAAAATGACGAGCGGTTTGTCGGGGTCTAACTGGGCGCGCGCGGCGCCCAGTTGCTCATCCATGGTGATGAATTCGCAATATTAATATTGGGCGCACTACTTGGCCTCACCGGTTGCATCGCCTGCTTCGCCGCCGGTCTCAGCATCTGACAGCGCAGGGAAACCACTCAGCGAATCCACTTGATCTAGGCGTACATGGCGATTGCGCAAGTCATCGCGACTCAGGCCTTTGCCATCGTGCATGGCATCCATTGCGCGCAAAGTCGCATCCAAACCATGAATAGCCGCCAGCACATCGCCGGTATGTCCCGTCTCAGAGATGGTGTGCATATTGCGGATGGGGAAACCGACTGAAGTCGCCGCACTGTCAAAGCCCGCCAACACGGCTGCCATGGCATCGGTGCCGGTATCGCGCCCCGAGACATCGCGCTGCACGGGAATGCCTTGGTCCAGGCAAGCTTGCTCAATG
>CAKZUS010000281.1 GCA_937921805.1 uncultured Granulosicoccaceae bacterium | reverse complement strand
CGGTCACAATGGTCTGCCAGAGCCGACGACTTATATCACAGCTGCCACGGGGCAGAGGCGCGATCTCACCGAGCTTGTCATACAGCCGCGCGTTGGGGCTAACCAGTGCTACGCGACCGGCGGCAATGCTGCCCTGGGCGGTCACCACCCCAGTGACGCGCTCGCCCACGCGGGTAAAGCCCAAGACCTCGCAGTGATCAATGACATCGACGCCAAGCTGATCCGCCGCCCGCGCATAGCCCTGCGTCGTTGCCTCATGACAAGCCCTGCCTGCATCATTCTGCAGTAGGCCTGCACGCGCTCCTACACGCCCCTCTGCGCGCACTGAAAAGTGATTTGACTCGGAGCAGTCTATGCCGGGGACATAGCGCGCCAGCGCGTCACGATCGAGCCACTGTGCCGCCAAGCCGTTGTCGTGCATCATCTCCAAGCGCCGCTGCAAGGCGTCATGGTGCGCCTGGCTATGTGCAAGATTCAGCCCGTCGCAGGCTGAGAACTCCAGCGCATAGCCCAGCTCACGGCGAAGCTTTGGCCAGCGCTCCAGAGCGTATTGATAAAACGTGGCCTGCGCACTCGACAGAGAATCAGAGGGCATCAGAGCCGCAGGATACCCACGCTGCGCGCCGCACAGAGGGCCAGCTTCGAGGACGGCAACGCGCCGTATCTGGTGCTGATGCGCCAGAGAGTATGCCGTCGCCACCCCGTGACCACTCCCATCGCCGACGACCACGACATCGTAGCTACGCTGCGGCGCCGGACTGCGCCACAGCGCTTGCCCGTGTTGATTCTGGCGCCATTGGTTCTGGCGCCAGCGGCCCCAGAGCGTGTATCTCGACATACTGCCACCCCACTTATCGTCGCGACAGCATAGGCGAGTTAGCGCGCTTGTGCACCAGCGGAACGATGGAAGATCAGCACCACGCCTGCATTCACCCCTTCTGGCACTCTGTCGAGCACCCGCCACGTCGCCTGTCGCCTGTCGCCTGTCGCCTCAAATAAATCATCCCGGGTAGTCATCATCCCGAGCAATCATCATCCTAGGGTTTCTCTAACCGGGCTATCTTCTCGATGCGCGTTTGCGACGAGGCGGTGCAGGAGGACGCGAAGAGTCGTCGGCCAGCATGGCCTGCAACTCGTCGAGCACGTCGTCGAGTTCTTCAGTGGTCGTGGGTTTCTCTCCCGTGAGCACCGCTTCACTCAGGGTTCCGCGCCGGTAGTGGCGCCATAGCTCGCTCGCATAGTGCGTAGCGCGTAGCTCTGGGGCGAAGCGCGAGAAATAGCGGCGCATATTGTTAACATCGCGAGTCAGAATGCGCTCGGCATGCGGATTCGCAGCGGCGTTGATCACCTGCGGAAAGTCAATAATGACAGGGCCGTTCACCCCTTGCAGCACATTAAATTCAGACAGATCACCGTGCACCAAGCCGTGTTGCAACATGTGCTGCACCGCGCCGATCACCAGCGCAAACGCCGCTCGGGCTTGCGACTGACTCATTGTCACATCGGCCAAGCGAGGAGCGGGGTCGCCGTGTTCATCCGTGATCAGTTCCATCAGCAGCACCCCATCAAAGCAACCCAGAGCTTGTGGGACGCAGAGGCTCTCGCCCTGCAGCATCATCAGCGCGTTCAACTCTGCTTGGTGCCAGTGCATTTGGGCCTGCTCGCGCCCGTACTTGCTGCGCTTTTTCAGCGCCCGCGCCTCGCGTGAATTGCGTACATGGCGACCTTCTTGGTACTCGGCAGAGTGCTTAAAACTACGCTGCTGGGTGTCTTTATATACTTTGGCGCAGCACAGCTCCTGCCCGCTGCGCACGATATAAACCGCAGCCTCCTTGCCGCTGAGCAGCGGGCGCAACACCTCATCAATCACCCCTTCTTCGACCAGGGCCAACAAGTGCTCGGGAGCCTTCATCCTATTCTCGGGAAACACGCTTGCCTAACAAAGCGGCCCCAAAAGGCCCGCCTTGAGAGGCTGCACACCCCGACGGGGCGAGGCGCTATGAGGTCGCAAGCGAAGATCGCGCGCGCACACCGTGCATCAAAACCAGCGCCAAAGCGCCCGCAATCAGTGTTTTGAAAACAATATCGGCCCATATAATTTGCGCTACCTCGCTATGGCCCATACTGCCATAGAATGCCAGCAGACCAAACAGAATCGAGTCTAGTGGGACGCTCACCGCATTGCTCGCCAGCGCCCGCGTAATCCAAGTGCGGGCAATCAAGCGCTGATACACCACCGTATCGGCTAGCTCGCTTGCCAAAATGGCCACAAACGAGGCGAGGATAAATCGCACCGGCGTTCCCAATTGCCAAGCCGCAACAACATTGACCACGACCGCCAGCCCGATGGCGATAAACACCGTCTGCAGACCATAAGTATGCAGGCGATCGCGCAGCGTAAACACGGCGGCAAAAAACACCGTGCCCAAGCTCAATTGCCCCAACCAGCCCACATCATAAAACCGATTCAGTGTCAGGTTCGCCACCAACACACTGGCAGCGTACAGCCCCACCCATATCCATCGTGCATCCATCAATCATCTCCACATCGTGTCATAAACAAAAGGAATACAGCGCCACCCCGGAAGATGCCGGGAGCGCCACAGAAATGCTCTACGCCGACAGCCCCGCACTGGGGCAGTCGGTCAAGCAGTCTTTTTTCAGTCTTTTTTCGGCAAAGCCCAGGGCAGGCTATTGCCAGAGTGCGGCAAAGCCCCCACACCCGCGTAGACGCCGAGCTTGTCACGGCTATCGCCAATATCGAGATTGCGCATCGTGAGCTGCCCAATGCGATCGGCGGGAGTAAAGGCCGCGTCTTCGTTTCTTTCCATCGTCAGGCGCTCGGCCATATAGGTCAGATTCGGGCTGCGCGTATCGAGCAAGCTAAAGTCATTGCCCCGACGCAGCTCAATATCGACCTCGCCAGTGATCGCGCTCGCCACCCAGCGCTGTCCCGACTGGCGCAGCATCATCGCCTGTGGGTCAAACCAACGTCCCTGATACAGCAAACGCCCCAGACGCAAGCCATTAATGCGGTACTGCTCAATCGTGTCTTCGTTGTGAATGCCCGTGACCAAACGCTCATAGGCAATATGCAACAGCGCCATACCAGGTGCTTCATAAATACCCCGGCTTTTGGCTTCGATGATGCGGTTTTCAATCTGGTCGGTCATCCCTAAGCCATGGCGACCGCCAATGCGGTTGGCTTCGAGCATCAACGCGACGGGATCAGCAAAGCGCTGTCCATTGAGAGCAACGGGCTGCCCCTCCAGGAACTCAACCGTCACCCGCTCTGCGTCAATAGCCACCGCTGGGTCCCAAAAGCGTACGCCCATAATCGGATCAACCAGCTCCAGGCCGTTCTCCAAAAACTCCAGGTCTTTGGCTTCGTGGGTCGCGCCCAGTAAGTTCGAGTCAGTGGAATACGCCTTCTCAGAACTCATTTTGTACTCAAAGCCGGCGCTTTGAAGATACTGTGACATCTCCGCGCGCCCGCCCAGCTCGTCAATAAAACGGGCATCCAGCCAAGGCTTATAAATGCGCAACTGCGGATTGACCATCAGCCCATAGCGATAAAAACGCTCAATGTCGTTGCCCTTATAGGTACTGCCGTCGCCCCACACGTGCACATTGTCTTCGCGCATCGCCGCCACCAGCATCGTACCGGTCACAGCGCGCCCCAATGGCGTGGTGTTGAAATACGGCAAACCTGCCGTCGTCACATGAAAGGCCCCGCACTGCAAAGCGGCGATGCCCTCTGCCACGAGCTGCGCCTGACAGTCAATCAAGCGCGCAATCTTGGCGCCGTATTGGGTCGCTTTGCGCGGGATCGCGTCATAGTCATCTTCATCGGGC
>CAKZUS010000280.1 GCA_937921805.1 uncultured Granulosicoccaceae bacterium | reverse complement strand
GTCGAATCTGGGCCACTGCATCATCAATGATATTGCTCGCAGTCCATTGCGCGCCACAGCCACAAATATCGTGTACAAAACGCGAGATGAGGGCGCGCCCGCACGCAGTGTGAGTGACTTCGGGGTGAAACTGCACCGCGTAGAGCGACTGCGCTTCACAGCTCATCGCCGCAATCGGGGCGTTGTCGGTGCGTGCGATCACCGCCCACGACTCTGGCGCCGCCACGACTTTGTCGCCATGGCTCATCCATACATCTAGCGAGCGGGTGAAGGCCTCGCCCAAATCGCGCAGCAGCGCGCTGCTGTTGTCATGCTGCACCGTGGCGTAGCCAAATTCGCGCGCCGCGCTCGTCTGGACTTGCCCGCCAAAGCGCGCCGCCAGTGCTTGCATGCCGTAGCACACGCCCAAAACGGGCACGCCCAGGGCGAATACTTCGTCCGGAATCGTCGGCGCACTGCTCGTATCCGTAACCGAATCGGGACCGCCGGAGAGGATCACGCCTCGCGGCGCAAAGTCGCTGATGCGCGTTGGCGCAACATCCCAGGGCAATAGCTCGCAGTACACGCCCGCTTCGCGCACGCGGCGAGCGATAAGCTGGGTATATTGCGAACCATAGTCGAGAACGAGAATCCGGTCAGTGTGCAGCGCCATTAGTTCACTCGGTAGTTGGGGGCTTCTTTGGTGATCTGTACGTCATGGGGATGACTCTCGCGCATACCCGCTCCGGTCACCCGGACGAATTCAGCGCGCTGATGCCAGGCCGCCACGCTCTCGCAGCCACAATACCCCATCGACGAGCGCACTCCGCCAAGCATTTGGTGGATCACACCAGAGACGGGGCCTTTGCTCGGCACGCGTCCTTCGATGCCCTCGGGCACGAGTTTCTCGGCGGCGGTGTCGGACTGGAAATAGCGATCTGAAGAGCCTTTTTGCATCGCGCCTAGCGAGCCCATGCCACGATAAGACTTATATGCTCGGCCTTGGTAGAGCTCGATTTCGCCCGGTGCCTCGTCCGTGCCCGCAAGCAAGCTGCCCAGCATCACGCAATGCCCTCCAGCGGCAAGGGCCTTGGCGATGTCGCCAGAGTAGCGAATACCGCCATCGGCGATCAGTGGCACGTCGGTAGCAGCGAGAGCCTCGGCAACATTCGAGACCGCGCTGATTTGCGGCACTCCCACTCCGGCGATGATGCGCGTGGTACAAATCGACCCAGGGCCAATGCCGACTTTCACGCCGTCTGCTCCCGCTTGCACAAGATCGAGCGCGGCTCGCGCCGTGGCAATATTGCCGCCGATGACATCGGTATCGGGGTAGCGATTTTTGAGCCGCTCCACGGCACTGAGCACACCCTCGGAGTGCCCGTGGGCCGTATCGACCACCAACACATCGACGCCTGCCTCGACTAACTGCGCAGCACGCTCGTCGCAGTCCGCTCCGGTACCAACCGCCGCCGCAACACGTAGGCGCCCTTTGCTGTCTTTGTTGGCGTGAGGGTGCTCGGAGCTGGCAGAGATATCGCGCAGCGTGATCATTCCGCAGAATGAGAAATCTGCACCGATCACCAGCACTTTCTCCACCCGGTGCTCACGAATTTTCGCAATCGCAACCTCTCGATCACTGCCCTCGGGCACCGTAACGAGGCGCTCTTGCGGCGTCATCACCGCTCTGACCGCCGCATGCGGATCTTGGTGGAAGCGCAAGTCGCGCTTCGTGACAATCCCCACCAGCGACTTCCCTTCCACCACTGGAAAACCCGACACCCGATGGCGCTCGGCCAAGGCGACGACTTCGCCAACCAGCGTATCGGGGCCGACCGTGATGGGTTTGACTACTATGCCACTCTCAAAGCGCTTCACTTTGACCACTTCAGCGGCCTGATCGGCGGGCGAGAGGTTTTTGTGGATCACACCAATACCGCCCTCTTGCGCCATGGCGACAGCCAGTCGGGCTTCCGTCACGGTGTCCATGGCGGCGGAGACCAGCGGGATATTGAGCGGGATATTGCGGGTAAAGCGGCTGCTCAGCTGGGTTTGACCCGGGAGCACCGCAGAGCGTGCTGGGACCAACAGCACATCGTCGAACGTCAAAGCCTCTTGAACAATTCGCATGACGGGACCATACAGTGACAATCCGAAATTATACTCCCTCTACGTCCATTTTGCGGAGTCGCTAGTGTCTCAGGTCCCAATTAGCGTGAGCGCGCTCAATGCGCAGGTTCGAGATGTCCTGGAGCACGACTTCGGCACGGTGTATTTGATTGGCGAGATGAGCAACTTGGCTCGCCCTGGCTCTGGGCATTGGTATTTCACGCTCAAAGACGCCGCCGCTCAAATTCGCTGCGCGATGTTTCGGGGCAATAACCGCAGTGTGCGCTTCCAGCCCCAACAAGGCGACCAGGTGGTCGTGCGCGGGCGTCTGAGCCTCTACGCTGCGCGGGGCGATTATCAACTGATCGTCGAGCACATGGAAGCCGAAGGCGCCGGGGCATTGCAGCGCGAATACCAGACACGGCTGGAGCGCCTGCGTGA
>CAKZUS010000279.1 GCA_937921805.1 uncultured Granulosicoccaceae bacterium | reverse complement strand
GTGACCGCAAAGCGCACCCCTGCTCCGGTGGCAAGCATGGGGTAGGCCACAACCGTGGCGTGGCTGATGAGGCCATCAAAGCTGCCGCCTTCAAGAGCCTGAGTGCTTAAGGAAACGCAGTGGCCGTCAATATCTGTTTGGGACGCAGTGCATCCCTGCGGTGTAGCAGGAGTGTTGCTGCTGCCGGAGGTGCTACCGCTGCCACCCCCGCCGCCGCAAGAGACAAGCAGCGCGCAGCTGCCTGCGAGAAGAGCTTTTTTGGCACTGCGGGCGCCGTGATAGAGCCAAAGAGGAGCAACAGAGTCGTCGTCGGGAGGTGTGTTCACAGTTTTTCACGTGAGCGAGGATATTTCCGTAGACAGATTCTCCCATTTTTATTGCTAATCTGTAACGTTGTTCTCGCTGCGAGAGTCAAAAACGTGACAGACTCGTCATGAGCTAGCGAAAATGACGCAACAACGTTCGGGTTTGTTCGGCGAGCGCACCAATAGTGGGCTTGAGCAAAGCGATGCGATCAAATGCCTGAGGTTGATCGCGTAGACTCGCGCGCAGCGCGGTCCCAAAGCCCCGCCGCAGCTCTGTACCGACATTGAACTTACACACCGCGCTGTGGCGCGATAGGGTTTTGCGATCTTCAACGGCGACCCCGCTGCCACCGTGCAACACCAGCGGCAACCCGGGGCATTGTTCGGCAATGGCAGTCAGTGCGGGGTAGTCAATAGGGGTCGTAGAGTCGGTTTGCAGGTGCACATTACCGACCGATACCGCGAGTGCATCGACACCTGTGTGTGCAAAAAAACGCCCGGCCTCGTGGGCATCTGTTGGGCTGCTTTGCGCGCCTTCGCTATAACCGACATAGCCCAGCTCGGCTTCGACGCTCACCCCGTGCGGCGCCGCATAGGCGACGACGCTTTGGGTGAGGGCGACGTTGTCGTCAAAGGGCAATGCTGAGCCGTCGATCATAACTGAGCTGAAACCATGGTCGATGGCTTCGGTGCATTCTTGCAGCGTTTTGCCATGGTCGAGATGGCAGACTACGGGTACGGTAGCCGTGTCGGCCAGATGACGAAACATCGCGGCCAGTATGGGCAGCGGCGTATAAGCGCGACACCCAGGACCCGCTTGTAATATGAGCGGCGTGTTCTCGGCTTCGGCGCCTTGGACATAAGCCTGCGCGTCCTCCCACCCAAGCACTACAACGCCCGCGACGGCGTAGCCATCGCGCAAGGCAGGCTGCAGCACTTCGCTTAGTGTAGCGATGGGCATTACTTAAACTTCGCCACCATGTCGGCGATGCCAGGAATGGTGTGCACTTGGTATTCGTGGGTGGGATGAAAATACTGCACCAAGGGGCGTTGGCTGTGCCCACCGAGGATAGTGAAGTAGTACATCTCGTAGCCAGGGGCTGCCACACAGGGGTGGTAACCGCTCTCGATAGCAAAGCTAGAGCCATTGACCAAGTGAAACGCCTCGCCAAGGCCCGTTTCGCGCGGTTCGAGCAACTGCAAGCCAAAGCCGTGGTCGGGCTTGAAGCGAAAGTTATACACCTCGTCGTGCTTCGTCTCAGTAGGGAGCCGGTCTTCATCGTGTTTGTGCGGTGGAAAGCCGCTCCAGCCACCAGCGCCGACAGTAAACAGCTCAGAGACGAGCAGGCGCCCCACGCGCCCGGCTTGTTTTTGACCCAATATATGTTTGATTTTGCGGTGGGTTTTGGTGTCGTCTGAGCCGTATTGCACCCGGTCGATCTCATCAACGCCAATAGAGAACGGCTCTAATACCTCATCGTATTGGGCGCCTGCGACAAAGACTTCGGCGCTGTCGCTCAGGCAATGCAGATGAAACGCCTGCCCGCTGGGGATATACACCCCTTCTGGCTCGCCGTCCCAGACGTCTTGGCCGCGGTTGCCAATCTTGCGAAAGTCCGTGTCCATGGTGCGCAGGTCAACGCAGCCCGTAGCGGGAACAACGCAGGTCTCATAGCCCGCTATGCAGTCGCTAAAGCTCTCGCCTTTGCGCAGCTTGATAATATTGAAATAGACGGCTGGAACAGCCGGGTGCGCTGCGTCAATGATCGCGCGATTCGCATTGTCATACGGAGGAATGTGCATAGTCTTTCCAAGGGGTGTGCGCGATAAAAGCGTCGAGTTGTTCGGCATCAGGCATGACGCTGGCGCAGCCGACATGACTGACAACATAAGCAGCGGCTGCAGCGCCACGTGCCAGTGCGGCGTTCCAGCCCAGGCTCTGTGCGGCGAGCAGATTGCCTAAAAAGGCATCGCCCGCGCCAAAGGGCTTGAGCGCAGTAACGGGGTAGGTGCCATGCGCAAAGTGCTGGCCGTCAATAAAGCTCATGGCGCCGCCGGCACCTTGCTTGTAAATACTATTGCGGCCCTTGGCATACTCCAATGGCTCATCGCTCAAGACGGCGAACTCGTCGTCGTTGCCCACAATCAACGTCGCCAGGGCAGCGGCTTGCGCCAGTACGGGGCGGGCTTCGTAGATTTTCCAGGCATTGGGCCGGTAGTCGAGGTCTAGGATGATGGATTTTCCGGCGGCCCGTGCCGCGAGCATCAGCGCAATACAGGTCTCGCGAGACGGTGATGCCGACAAGGCCGTACCAGTCATTACGACGCTGGAGTACGCCTCTAACGAAAACCGCTCGTCGAGAGACAGCGCTAGATCGGCGGCGGCATTGCGATAAATGTCCACTTCGGCATCGATGCGTGACTCAGCAATGGCCAGGGTGTTGGTCGCCGGATGCAAGGCCGTGTGGCAATGCTGCGTGTCAACACCGTAG
>CAKZUS010000278.1 GCA_937921805.1 uncultured Granulosicoccaceae bacterium | reverse complement strand
TGAGCGAGCGCATGATCTCGTCCTCGACGCCGTATAAATCAAAAATAGGCCGCTCGCCAGGATAGTGCTCCAAGCGGTTCGCCAATCCGGGGAGGTAGGCCGCACAAAACTCCTGCACCTTGCCCAACGTCTCGCGCGAGTCCACACGAATGCGCTCGGTATGCCCCGAGAAATCTCGCAAGATTCGCAGCGTCAGAGGAAGATCCTCATGTACCAAAGTCCCAGGAGAGGCGCTGTGAATGCGCTGTTTAATCGACGCCCACAGACGCCGTACAAACGCGACGTCTCTGGCAAGATGCTCCTCCTGCGCGCCATCGGCAGCTGTACGCACGATGTAGCCTTCTTCGCGCTCCTCGTCTAGCTGTGCCAGAAGCAGCGCCCGCAGTCGATCGCGCTCTCTGACCTCGTCTATTTTGGCCGAAACGCCAAGGCTGTTTTCATTGGGTATCAAGACCAAAAAGCGCGACGGTACGCTGATGCGCGAGGTCAAACGCGCGCCTTTACTTCCCAAAGGGTCTTTGAGCACCTGTACCACGCAATGATCGCCTTCGCGCAGCAACTCACGCACCGGGCGCGGCTGCCCCTGTGCATCCAGCCCATCGACCACATCCGATACGTGGAGAAACGCCGCTTGCTCTAGACCAATATCAACAAAGGCGGCCTCCATGCCCGGCAACACCCGCACGACCTTGCCTTTGTAGATATTCCCCACCAAGCCGCGCTTAGAAGCCCGCTCGATCCATACCTCGGTCAGCACGCCGTTTTCTATCGTGGCGATGCGCGTCTCTTGTGGCGAGACGTTCATCAACAGCTCTTCACTCATTGCGTTCCCTTAAAACCGGCTTTGGACAATAAGGCCATCGTCGCAGCCAGCGGCAGCCCCATTACATTGTAGAAACAGCCTTCTATTCTGCTCACATATTGCCCTCCAATACCCTGAACTGCATAGCCACCGGCTTTATCTGCAGGCTCTCCCGTATCCCAATAGGCATGAATCTGCGCCGCACTGAGCGCCACAATTTCCACCACACTGACATCGACATGGCTACTCACACTGCCCTCTGGTGCAACCACGGCGATACCCGTATAGACCTGATGACGGCGCCCCGCCAAACACCCCAACATTTGCGCAGCATGCGCACGGTCTGTCGGTTTGCCCAAAATGGCGCCATCAATCACCACGCTGGTATCGGCGCCCAGCACCCAACACCCCGGCGCGCTGTGCGCAATCGCTTGGGCTTTGCCACGGGCAAGTCGCTCGACATACGCCCCAGGCTGCTCGCCAGCTTGCACGCTCTCGTCGATATCCGCTGCTTGAATACGCGCGTTCAGGCCCAACTGCGCCACCAACGCATGCCGACGCGGTGAGGCCGAGGCCAAGACCATTGCTTCCATAACAAGATTCCTATTGCGAAGCCTGTATTCTAGCGCCACTTTTTAGACCACCCATTAGGCCATCAACCAACGCGCAGATCACACACAAACCACACAAAAATTACAGAGCGGGTTTTATTGCTTCATCAAGCTGCGTACCAGAGCCTGACGGTCAACCTCTGAAGTGGCCCCCAAAAACTGGGCAGGGGTTTAAGCTCTGGGTTGTAGATAACGCCAGCAACACAGCCCTTCATTCAAAGCCAAAGTGGCCCTTGAAGCCCTACTAGAGACGAGCACAGTAGCGGAGCTAGCGACTCGTTGATGGGATAACGAGGTAACAGCGCATCAGAAAAGCGATGGAAGCCACAGCGAGACCGCTGGAACATAGGTCACCAGAATCAGCGCACCCAAAATGGCGAGATAGAAGGGCCAAATCGACTTCAGTGCCTCTTCAATCTTGATCTTGCCGACGGCGCAGCCCACAAACAAGCAAGTTCCCACAGGGGGAGTGCACAATCCAAGCCCGAGATTTACCAGCATCATAATGCCGAACTGCGCAGGATCCATTCCCAGACTCTTGGCGATGGGCAAGAAGATGGGCGTGCAGATCAGAATCAAGGCCGCCATGTCCATAATCATGCCCAAGAGCAGCAAGATCACGTTGATCATGAGCAGGATAATGATGGGGTTATCAGAGATTGTGACGAGCGCGCTGCTCAGTGCTGCAGGCACCTGATAGAGCGCTAAGAGGTAAGCAAACGAGCTGGCGAAGGCGATAAGAATCATCACCATCGACGTCGTGCGCACCGTCCCGACTACTGCGATCTTGAAAGCATTCCAGCTCAGGCTACGGTAATAGAACACCGTCAGCAGTAAGGCGTATATCGCGCCAAAGGCACCAGACTCGGTCACAGTGAAGACCCCTGAGAGCGTCCCCCCTACGATGATGACAGCGGTGAGAAACCCAGGGATCGCATCGGCCGCGCTACGCGCCACCACACGCCATCCTGGGAAAGCTTCGGCGGGATAGTTATGTTTCACCGACATCACATAGGCTGCAATCGCCAGACTTGCGCACATCAAGATGCCAGGAATAACCCCTGCCAGAAACAGTTTCGAGACAGAGAGACCGCCGCCCGCAGCGACGGCGAAGATAATCATATTGTGGCTTGGCGGAATAACAATGCCGGCAATGGAAGACGTCACCGTGACATTGACGGCAAAATCTGGGCGATAACCGCGCTCTTTCATCACGGGTACCAGAATCGAACCCAGCGCCGAAATATCGGCAACCGCCGAGCCAGAGATGCCGCCAAATAACATGCTGGAGAAGATATTGACCGTAGCCAAGCCGCCTTTAAAGTGCCCGACCAGCGCAGAGGCCAGCTTGACCAAGCGCTGGGCGATGCCGCCGTGCAGCATGATTTCGCCCGCCAAGATAAAAAACGGAATCGCGAGTAGCGAGAAAACAGACACCCCAGCGGTAGCTCGCTGAAAGGTGATCAGCATCGGATAGCCTTCGTACCAGAAAGCCGAGGCGGCGGCGATACCCATTGCAAAAGCGACGGGAATACCAATAACGATGCCAATTGCAAAGACCAGCAAGAGAATAGTCAGACCCATAATCAGCTGCCTTTTGCGCTGCAGTGGGGGTGCCACTGGGAGAAGTTCAGAAGCCGCACAACGCCACGCGTACCGGCATTCGCACAGACCAACACGCCGCACAGCGTGATAGCCAGCGTTCGAAAGCTCTCGGGAATATTCAACATGGGCAAATTCGAGTCCCAGCCAAATTCCATCAACGCCATACCGGCCACAAACATCACGGCGCCAAAGGCTGCGAGGATAAAATCAATACTAACAATGATCACTTTCTGCATGCCCAGCGGCAGCATGTCTCTGAACAATGTCACCCCCAGGTGGGTGTCATCCTTCACTCCCGCCGCAGCGCCAAGAAAAGCGATGTAACACACCAACAAAAGCGCCAGTTGCTCAACCCAAGTCGGGGTAACGTTCAAAACGTACCGGCCAAAAACCAGCCAACCAAAGGTAACAATCAGCACAACCAATGCGATAGAGGCCGTAAAGATATTCACTTTCTGGATCACAGAAAGTGCCCTCTCGATCCACTTGATTCCAGTTCTTAGACCGCCCATTCGAGTTTCACATCCTAATTTCTTGCGCATTAGTAAAGGCCGCCTGTGTGCGATCACAGGCGGCCCAGTCTCGCGTTGAGACTTAGTCTGCGTTGCGGATCAGATTAACCAAATCAGCCAGATCAGGGTTCTCTGCGAGGAACTTCTCATAGACTGGCGCCATGGCTTTTTGGAATGGACCTTTGTCTGCAATGGTGTTCACCACCGTGCCACCAGCCTGCACGATCTCCATGCTGGCCGCCTCACGGGCCTGCCACAACTCACGCTGTAGCGTTGCACTACTGCGGCCGGCTTCTTTGACAATCGTTTGCTGCTCGGGCGTCAGCTTATCCCACGTCACTTTACTCATGCACAAGCACTCGGGAATGATCAGGTGCTCAGTCAATGAGTAGAAGTTCGCGACTTCAAAGTGGCTGGTCGACTCATAGGAAGGCGGATTGTTCTCCGCGCCATCGACTACGCCCGTCTGGATAGATTGATAAACCTCAGCGAAGGCCATTGGTGTCGCGTTGCCGTCCATAGACTCGACCATGGACACAAACAAATCATTGCTCATCACGCGGATCTTAAGGCCTTCCACATCAGCGGGCGTATTGATCGGACGCACGGAGTTGTAGAAAGAACGCGCACCTGCGTCGTACCAACCCAGTGGCACAATCCCGCGCGCCATCATGCCAGCGCCGATAGCCTCGCCCACTTCACCGTCCATCAGCTCATACATCTTTGGAATGCTGCTGAAGATAAACGGCAAGGACACCACATTGGTCTCTGGGACTGACGTGCCCATTGGCCCTAGGCTAAATTCACCGAAGTCGATCACACCAAGGCGGATCTGTTCAATCGCATCGGGCTGACTTCCAAGAACGCCGTTGTGGAAAATTTTTGCAGTCAGCTCGCCATCTGTGCGCTCAGCAATCTCTGCGGCGAAGGACTCCATTGCGATAGAAACAGGGTAATCCTCTACGTGGATATTCCAGCCGCGCAGCTCCTTTGCAGTGACCGAAGTGGCGGCCACCGCAAGACAACTGCCTAAGAGGGCACCACGAAAAGCGAAATTCTTTGTCACTTTATTCTCCATATACCTTGGTTTGTTCACGTTCACTTTTAGGCTTCGAAAAGCTAAAAGCGCTCCCAAACATGTATACTAGTATTCACCAACAGAGTCAAATATGACATCAAATCAGCAGCGATCTGCGCGGTGTAAGCCGTGCGTAAATCGCTCTATTCTCGGTGGTAAGGATGCCCCTGTAGTAGGCTATTCGCTCGGTATAACTGCTCGGCAACGACCACCCGCACCAGCGGGTGCGGCAGCGTCAGGGCAGACAAAGACCAGCAGCTATTAGCGCGCGCGCGCACGCGGTCATCGACCCCATCGGGGCCGCCAGCAATCAGGGTGAGCGGGTCACCGGCTTGCATCCACTGCGAGAGTTGCTGCGAGAGCTGTACGGTACTCCAGGGCTTACCGCGTTCGTCGAGCAAACAAACGTGGCGGCGCTCGTCGATGCGCGCCAAAATACGTTCCGCTTCGCGCTGGCGGCATTGCTCAGCGCTAAGGCCAGCGCGTCGGCGCTCAGCCTCGACTTCGGTCAGTTGCCATTGCACGGCTCCCGAGCGCATGCGCTTGGCGTATTGCGCGACGCCATCTTGTACCCAGGCGGGCATTTTCTTGCCCACCGCGAGTAACTCAACGCGCATTTAGGCGCTCTGGGCGCCATCAGTTGCGGGGGCTTCGGGGCCGGCCTCCCAGAGGCGTTCGAGCTGGTAGTAGTCGCGCGTCTCGCGCAGCATGATATGCACCACCGCATCTCCGAGGTCCACCAGCACCCACTCGCCAGAGTCCATGCCCTCAATGCCCAGCGGCGGCTCGCCCGCCTCAGAGAACGCCGCATCAAGGGACTGCGCCGCGCTGCGCGTATGGCGGTTGGAACTGCCGGTGCAGATCACCATCCAGTCGGTCATGTTCGTGCGCTCGCGGACGTCGATCACGTCTACATCAAGCGCTTTAATATCGTCGAGCGTCGCTATAATGCGCTCGCGGGTCATCTCACTAGTCAACAATACAGTCCTTTTAGTAAATAGCTTGGGCGTATTTCGCCACATCACAATGTAAGAGAGGGCAAGGCAGTTGCTGCGCAAGACGCGAGCGTTGTGCTGTTGCCGAAATATCTATTAGCGGCATCTCCAGGCGCACAATCTGTCCAGATTGCGGCGCGCGCGCGCGCGTTTGGCGGCGCGCGAGTTCGCGCAAGAGGATGGGGCTGAGCTGCGCGCCCGCTCGGGGCGCCAAGACCAACACCACTTCATCGAGCAAGGCACGCCACTCGCGCCAGCTCAATAGTTTTGCGAAGGCATCCATCCCGACGAGTAAATACCACTGCACAGACGACGCCGCGCCATATTCATCACGAATCTCGCGCACGGTATCTATCGTATAAGACCCGCCTTCTCGCGCCAACTCGCGCCGGTCTAGCTCCAGCCCATCAACGCCGCGAATCGCCCGTTCGACCATCGCGCAGCGCTGCTCCGCGCTGGCACCTGGTGCGGTGCGGTGCACGGGAGTGGCACAGGGAATCAGGCGCACCGACTCCAAAGCACATTGTTCGCGCAGGCTCAGCGCCATGTGCACGTGGCCGACATGAATCGGGTCAAACGTCCCGCCATAGAGGCCGATGCGCCGCACCGTCATGGCTAGCCGCGCACCGTTCCATTGCCGTAGACCACGTATTTTTGCGTCGTCAGTCCTTCTAGGCCCACCGGACCACGCACGTGCAGCTTGTCAGTACTAATGCCAATCTCTGCCCCCAACCCATATTCAAAGCCATCGGCAAAGC